>JAFYTB010000295.1 GCA_017559045.1 Eggerthellaceae bacterium
CGGCATGAGCGGCAAGAACAAGAATGCTTGTGAGAAATGTCGCCGGCCCAGTTGTATTCATCCTGAGATCTGTCCGAACCTGAATACCGACCACTCCAAACTGTTGGAGGTTTACCATGCCGTCGATTCCCTGCCCGGCATCAAGCGCAGTTTCATCGGTAGTGGCGTGCGCTACGACCTGCTGCTCCATCGCAGTAAGGACGAAGCCTCCAACCGCGCCGCCCAAGAGTATACACGCGAACTCATCACGCGCCATGTCAGCGGACGACTGAAGGTGGCTCCCGAACATACCAGCGACCGCGTGCTCTACCTCATGCGCAAACCCTCGTTCCAGCAGTTCTACGAGTTCAAGCGCATCTTCGACCGCATCAATCGCGAGGAAAACCTCAGGGAGCAGATCATCCCCTACTTCATCTCCTCACATCCCGGCTGCTGCGAAGAGGATATGGCCGAACTCGCCGTCATCACCAAGAATCTCGACTTCCACCTCGAGCAGGTACAGGACTTCACACCCACGCCGATGACCAACGCCACAGAGACGTGGTATACGGGCTACGATCCCTATACCCTCGAGCCCGTATTCTCGGCTAAGACCCCCAAAGAGAAGCTGGCCCAGCGCCAGTATTTCTTCTGGTACAAGCCCGAGGAGCGCCGGAGTATCGAACAGAGTCTGCGACGCATCGGACGAACAGATCTGATTCCTAAGCTTTATAGTGGAATGGCACCCATGCCATCAGGCGGCTACAAGCCTGCTGGAGGCCCTAAGCCAAAATCATATAATCCCAATTTTAAGAATGAAAATAATCGAGCAAAGCGTCATTCCGAAGAGTCCCACGAAGAAAAGCGAGGACGGAATCGTCGTCACAAATGACTTTATCGCCGTAATCGACGGCTCCACAGCAAAGACGCCACGCCACCATTGTCCCCTCATGAGCAACGGGCGTTATGCCATGCTGCTCATCAGCCGCTATATCCGTAAGATGCCTGCCAACACTTCGTGTCGTCAGTTCTGTCTTAATGCCACGAAGATGATCCGTAGCCACTACCGCTGGCGTTTCCCCGTCAGTCGGATGGCCGAGCATCCTGAGGAGCGCCTCTGCGCCTCCGTCATCCTCTATAGTCGTTTGCGAAGGGAGATATGGCTCGTGGGCGATTGTCAGGGACTGATTGGTGGCGAATATGTGGATAATCCCAAGCCCTACGAGCAGCCCCTGGCCGAGATGCGCGCCAAGAAGGTGCGCGAACTCCTGGCAGAGGGCATGCCCCAACAGGCGCTCCTCCAGCCCCACGACCCAGCGCGCGAGGTGATGATCCCCACGATGCTCGAGGTGATGCGTAACCAGAACAAGACCTATGCCGTTATCGACGGGTTCCCCATCCCAGAGGATAAGGTGCCCGTCATCGCCCTCGACTTCCGACCCTGGGAGATTGTGCTGGCCAGCGACGGTTATCCGCGTCTGGCTCCTACCCTTGCACAGACCGAGGCACTCCTCGATGAACAACGTCGCAACGACCCGCTGAACATTGGTGAATTCAAGGCCACAAAAGCCTTCGTAGAGGGCAATAATTCCTTCGATGACCGCTCTTATATAAGATTTACCGTCTGAAATTTGGCTGTTTCCGAAAAATTCCCTAACTTTGCAGCCGATTTCTTGCGAAATCAGCAAAATAAGGTCGGTTCCGTAGCTCAGTTGGATAGAGCAACTGCCTTCTAAGCAGTAGGTCTCGGGTTCGAGCCCCGACGGAATCACAAACAATTATC
>JAFYTB010000296.1 GCA_017559045.1 Eggerthellaceae bacterium
AACGCTTGCCCTCGTGGCGCTTCGTCTTTCCGCTAGCGCCCTGGCCATCGCCGATCAGCGCCGCACAAACACGAGCCTCACGACCGCGGGCAATACGCACGTCGGCGGGCAGTGTCATGCCATCGGAAAGCTTCACGCCCTGGGAGAGACGCATCGCGGTCTCATCGCTCATGGCGCCTTCGACAAGCGCAATGTAGGTTTTGGCCACATGCTTTTTCGGATGAAGCAAAGCGTTGCCGAGTTCGCCGTCGGTGGAGAACAGAAGCAGGCCCGTGGTATCGGTATCGAGACGACCGACAGGGAACAGGCCCGGATTCTCGTCCACAGGAACCAATTCGGCAACCGTATGCTTCGCATGCGGATCCGCCATGGTGGTGGTATAGCCCGCAGGCTTATGCAGCATGATGGTAACGCTCTCTTCAGGCAGAATGACCCTCTTGCCCTTGACGGTCACCACATCGCTAGCGGGGTTGACCTTTGCGCCCAGCTCGGAAACAACCTGGCCGTTTACTGCAACCACGCCGCTCGTAATAAGCTCTTCGGAGGCACGACGAGAAGCAACACCCGATCGAGCGAGAAACTTCTGCAGCCTCATTTCGTTTTCCATAAACATCCTTCACGCTGAAGTGAACAAAACCGGATGAGCTTTCTTGCCGAAGGTGTCGTCTAGCCGATGAAGCCAGCTGACCGACGATACCCTGCTAGCTGGTGGAGCCAGCTGACCAGCAAGACCCCGAAGCCAGCAGAACCCCTACTCGTCGTCCGTCTCGAACACCAGAGAATCAAAATCGATCTTGTCGACCACGCCCAAAGTCGAAGCAATAGCCTCGGCAAACATAGCCTGGGTCGACTTCGACGCAGCTGCATCGACAAACGCCGTTTCTGCATCGTCATTCGCAACCTCGGCCGAATCGGCTTCGTCACCTTCGGCCAGAGCCGTCTCGTCGTAGAGGACGGCAGCCATTGCGCGAGCGTGAGCCTCGCTCACCACGGCATCATCGCGCGTAGCGGAAAGGCGCTGCGTAATGAGAGCGCGCGTCTCGTCATCGGGCGCGTAATCAGCCAGATCAGGCAGATCGGCGACCGAGCGCAGACCGAACTTCTCAAGAAAGCCGCGCGTGGTGGCATACAGCGTAGGATTGCCAGGCGTGTCTGCCGTTCCGGCCTCGCGAACCAGGCCCTTCTCAACCAGCGAATTGATGGAGCTGTCGGAATTGACACCGCGAACAGAGGCGACGCCGGCACGCGTCACCGGCTGGGTGTAGGCAATGATGGCAAGGGTTTCCATTGCCGCAGCCGACAGCTTGCGCGTATCCCACGACAGAACATAACGCTCAAGCAACTCGTGATATGCGGGATGCGTGAACAGACGCCATCCACCAGCAACCTCACGAAGCTGGATTCCGCGCTCATTTTCCGCAAGCGAATCGCGCAGGCTCTCGAGAGCACGCTGAACCTCGACGACCTCGACTTCGAGCATCTCAGCCAGCGCAATGGCGCCAACCGGCTCATCGGTCACGAACAGCATGGCCTCAACGGCACCAGCAATCTGAGACTTCTCCAAACCCTGAAACATGGTCTACCTTTCCGCGTCTTCCGACACGTCATTACCTTCCGCGGCGTCGTCAGCATCGACAAGATCACCCGAAGCGCCGCTCTCCCCCTCGGCAACATCCGCCACAGAGGCATCAGCCACAGAGGTAAGAGCATCCTCGCCCACCAACGTGAGCTCACCGGAGCCCTCAATGTAGTCAATCGAGATATCCCCGAACGCCTCGGGCTGCTCGAGGCGAACCATCTGGCGCTTATACAACTCGAGAATCGCCAAGAACGTAACGACGACGATCTCAGACGGAGTGGAGTCGTTCACCAAATCGGAGAATCGAAGATGCTTGCGATTGGAGATACGCCCATGAATGGCGCGCACGTGCACTTCGACGGGAATAGGCTTTGCGGCAATGTGCTCAGACTCCAGGAGGAACACCTCGCGACGAGCCATGGCGCGTGCAGCAAGAAGGGCCAAGCTGTCAACGGTCACACCGGACAGGAAGTCGGGCATAAGGCCCATCAGGCTGGCATCGGGACCGAACGGACGCGTCCTCATGCGACCCTCAGCGAGGAAGCGCGCATGAAGAGCGGCAGACGCGTTCTTGAACTTCTTGTACTCAACAAGCCTTGCCACCAGCATGTCGCGCGCCTCGGAGGGAGCCAGTTCGGCAAGCTCCTCATCGAGGCTCGTACGCTCACGCGGAATAAGGCTCTCGGCCTTGATCTCGAGCAGCGTCGACGCCACCAAAAGGAAGTCGCTCGCGACATCCAAATCGAGGGCGTCCATGCGCGACACTTCCTCAAGATACTGATCCGCGATCTCGGTGATGGAGATGGCTCCGATATCGACCTTCTGCCTGCTCACAAGATAAAGAAGCAGGTCGAAGGGCCCCTCGAAGCTATCAATGCGAACCTTGTACGCCATGCAAACCCCCAGTCCTACGCAATAGTGAACGGGAACATGAGGTTGGCGAGGCTACCGGCAGTAATGCTCAGATACCACGAGAAGGGATTCACGTTGATGATCTGAGGAAGCAGAACGACCGCCAGCATGAAGATGGGGAACGCGTACTGCTGGATTCGATAGTACTGAGGCAAATACTTGCGCGGAATGAGAATGGCAAAAACCGACGAACCATCGAGCGGAGGAATGGGCAGCAGATTGAAGAACATGAGGTAGAGACTGATCATCACGAACAGCGGCAGGAAACGCGTGTAGAAGATCAGGAAAGCCTCGCTGTTGAAGGCATCGGGTGCGGCAAAGAGAAGAACCCATGCAAGAATCGATGCGACTGCCGCCATGGCGAAATTGGCGGCCGGACCAGCAAGACCGACGATGACATCGCCCTTGCGAGGATCCTTGAAGTAGCGCGGGTTATACGGAACGGGCTTGGCATAACCAAAGACGGGCCAACCCATAACCATAAGAAGCAGGGGCAGAATGACCGTGCCGAACGGATCGATGTGCTTCATGGGATTGAGAGAGAGGCGGCCCGAGCGCTTCGCGGTAGGATCGCCAAGTTTATAGGCAGCAAAGCCATGAGCCACCTCGTGCAAAACCAAGGCGGGGACAAAGCTCAAAATCGAGCATGCATAGTAGATGATGTACTGTTCTGACATGATCGCTTTCGTGGTTGTAAACGTCGTATGTATAACCTATCCAGTTTACCCGAAGCGGAAACAAAGAAAGCAAAACGGGACCCTCAGAGAGGGTCCCGATAATGAAAAACCACTAGGTCAACAAAAGCGCTGCAGCGGATAAAACGCAGGACTAGGCCAGATCAGGGAAGCCCTGCTGACGCAAAGCCTCATACGCGCCAAGAGCCACAGCGTTGGAGAGATTGAGGCTGCGCATGCCATCGCGCATGGGGATGCGCACGCATCGATCAAGGAAACGCTCGATGATGGCAGGATCGAGACCGCGGCTCTCTCGGCCGAACACAAGAAAGGCCTCGTCTCCATAAGAGACCTCGGTAAAACCACGGGAGACAGCACCCGTGAACAGATGCAATTCGGCATCGGAGTTGGCCTCGAGAAACGCCTCAACGCTCGGCCAACGAACGATCTCGACATCGTCCCAATAGTCACAGCCCGCACGCGCAAGGTTCTTGGCGGTCAGACGAAAACCCATGGGCTCGACAAGATGCAGGCGTGCGCCAACGCAAGCGCATGTGCGCGCAATATTGCCGGCGTTCTGAGGAATCTCCGGCTCCACGAGGACGATATTGAGCATCCGGTCAGCCTCCGCTACATCATTTCCTGCTGGCGAGCCATTTCGGCTTCAAGCTCTTCGGTGAGCTCGAACCATTCTTCCTCAGCCTTGGCGATACGTACCTTGAGCTTGGCGTGCTCGGCGATCGCATCGCTGGATGCTTTCTCGTTGATGTAGAAGTCGGGGTCCGCCATGAGCGAAAGGAGCTCGTCCATGCGTGCGTTATCGCGCTCCATCTGAGCATCGAGCTCGGCAATGCGCTTTCGCTGGGTCTTCAAGGCGGCATAAGCGCGATTGCGAGCTTCAGCCTCGCGACGCTTCTGCTCCTTGGACTTCGGCGCACTTGCCTTGGGAGCCGTAAGCTGGCCAGCTGCAAGCTTCTCGCCCGAAGGAGCGCTCTTGCTGCCACTAGCCTGCTTGCCCCCGTTCTGCGCAACAGCACGATCATTGCGGCGATTCACCGTAACGTTCGTTGCCTTGACGCCCTTACCCGACTTAGCGTCGGCGCCGAACATGTCGTCGACCATCGAGCGGTTGCTCGGATCGGGGTTGTCAAGCTGGCCCGACTTAAACAGGTAGTAATCGTAATCGCCGTCGTAAACGGTGATCTTACCCGGCGTCACCTCCACGATGCGGTTCGCAACGCTGCGGATAAGATGACGGTCGTGCGTGATGAACAAGATGCTGCCCTCAAACTGCTGAAGAGCCTGCTCAAGAATGTCGGCACTGGAAATATCAAGGTGGTTCGTAGGCTCGTCGAGGCAGAGAAGGGGGCTCGGCGCCACCAGCATCTTCGCCAAAGCAAGACGGCTCTTTTCACCACCGGAAAGAACGCTGACACGCTTGTCGACATCGTCGCCCGTGAACAGGAAGGCACCCAGAAGCGTACGCACCTGGGAGATAGACCA
>JAFYTB010000297.1 GCA_017559045.1 Eggerthellaceae bacterium
CGCCCCTTCTGTCAATCGAAATTCCGTAAGCGAACAAGGAGGTACGTGGCCGAACGCCAGGCACACATACGTAGCCGAACGTCGGGCAAACGTACGCCGTCGGATGTCGCGTACCCTGCAGAACACCGCAAGGAGCAGCTTCCGAAAAAGAAACCGGCCCTCTCGAGCCGGTTTGTATTCTCAGATAAATTAGGTTGATTACAGCGCAGCGCAGAACGCATCCAGCAGCGTGATGGCGAAATGCTGGGCAGAACGATCAATGCCCGCATCCTCCCATACCGTACCGGGGAGCTCGACCACCATACGAGGAACAGCACGCTCGCGAGCCGCCTCGATAGCAGCTGCCAAGCGAATAGGCAACGTTTCCTCGGAATCGTAGCTCACGCGCGGAACGTCGCCATCGCCTGCAGCGCCGCTTTCGCCAGGAACAGCAACCTGCACAAGCATCATGCCTTCGTACGGCGCAACGGAAAGCGACTCAGCGCTCACGATCTTCGAAGAAGGATTCGTCGCGAAGGCGAGGTTGGACATACGCGACGCGACGCTACGAGAAAACTCGCAGGTGCCAAACAGGCACATGGCGTTGCTCTCAAGCACATCGGCAGCACGGGCAAAACCCAGGGTCTCAAGCGCACGAGAGCTGCCCTTACCCTCCCAAGAATGATGCAGATTGCGCAGCGCAGCATAGGTATACGCACCAGCAATACCATCGTTCGGCAAGCCCATGTTCATCTGGAACTTACGCAGAGCAAGCTCGGTGTACGCACCAAAGATGGCATCCTTCACACCACGATGGAAGCCAAGCGCGCCCAGTGCCTGCTGAAGCTCAAGCACATCATGGCCATGGAAGTAAGGCATGCGCAAATACAGGGTTCGATCACCCATGTTGTAGGTGGCGTCGACCAGTGCAGCCCAAACCTTCTCGTTGACCTCGCGAGATGCAGCAAGGCCCACATTGACACAGAACGCAGCCAGCGCCTCAGCGGTCGCCTCGTCGAACTCACCCGTGATCTGATCGTCCGTCAGATGGCCAACCAAAGCCAATCGGCTCTGAACGTCCTCAACGGCCGCACCCTTGTCATGAAGTTTAATGACATTCATTGTTACTTCAGCCTGCTTACGAACCAATCGGCCATGGAAAGCAGCAGCTCACGAGCCGGGGACGGCTCGACAATCTCGATAAGGCGATTCTTCGCAATAGCAGTCAGGTTCATAGCGAAGTTGCGGGCATACTCAATGGATCCGCAATCCTCCATGATCTGCACAGCCTCTGCCAGAACAGCCGGATCCTTCTCCTTGGAGGAAAGGATCTCAACCAGGCGATCGCGCTTGTCGGAGTTCTGCAGAGCATGCACGACGACCAGCGTGCGCTTGCCCTCGGTAATGTCAGAATGGAAGTCCTTCTGGGTGCTTTCCTCGGAACCGATGAGGTTAAGCAGGTCATCCTGGATCTGGAATGCCAGACCAGTGTCGAGACCGAAGTTACGCAGAGCCTCGACCTGCGCATCGTTAGCACCGCCAACGATAGCGCCCAGAGCCAGCGGCACAGCACCAGAATAAAAAGCGGTCTTGTGCGTAGCCATGACCAGGTAATCCTCAGGCGTGAGGTCATAGCGAGCATCACGTGCCCAGCCGATGTCCATTGCCTGACCCTCGATGGTGCGCTGGGTCATATCGATAAGCTCGGAAATAGCGCGAACCTTAACGGTGTCATCAAGGTTCGGATCCTTGACAACCGTACCGTTGACGAGGGAGAGGCCGAGGTCGCCCATGTTGATGGCAAGGCCCATGCCCTCGGCAAGATGCAGACACGGCTCGCCGCGACGCAGCTCAGCCTCGTCAGCAATATCATCATGAATGAGAGCTGCCGTATGGAAGTGCTCGATAGCGGCAGCAACAGAAAATGCGCGCTCGACGTTGCCGCCAACAGCAGAGCAGGCAGCAAAGCAAATCAGCGGACGATGACGCTTACCACCGTTGTCGCTGTAGCGAACCAACGGGTCATAAAGGTAGCGATCCATGTCGGAATGGGTACCATGAGGAATGAACTCATTTACCAAAACGCCCACTTTTTCAGCATGGCAGTTCAGATAATCTTCAAAGGTGTGGGGCGATTCGAGTGCGCCCGAGATGATCTCGCTGATGTAACTCATGGGCTCTTTCTTTGTCGGTGGGATTTGCGTTCCGCAGCACTTGCTAAAAACAGCATCTTAGCACATTGACTAGGGGCTTCCGCGAGCACGCACACAAGAGCCTTGATTTTTGTGCTACGATACCCACACTGAAACAGTACGGGGGCGTGGCGGAATTGGCAGACGCAGCGGACTTAAAATCCGCCTCTTCGGAATGTGGGTTCGAGTCCCACCGCCCCTACCATGAAGCTCGCTACAGACAGCAGAAAATCGGCGGGCACATATACGGCGCGCAACAACAGCAGCACAGCGGACTCGGGTTACAGAACCCAGTTGAAAAGCCGCGATCAGCACTTTCCTTCTCATAAGCAGCTGCACGACTCCTGAACGAATCCTGCGCACGACGATAATCATCGTTTTCCGGATCCATCTCAATAGCACGCTTGATATGGTCTTGAGCCTGAGCGGTGCGACCTGCGCCATTGCAGGCAAGAGCCGAAAGATAATACCAACGCGCATCACGAAGCGAAGGCGGAATTACATTCAAGACGCCCAGCGCAGCCTGATGGTTTGCCGAGTTGATATAGAAGATGGCCTGACGGATTTCGGCACTGTCGTCCGCGTTTGCCTCGGGATGAATGCTTCCGACCGTCTGACCCCAATAGTCAGATCCGAAGATGTCCTCCCAGTTGACCTCAACCCACTCGTATCGCGTGTAGCCGTTCGCACCCTGACCGCCATACGGACTTCCGTAACCGAAGGGATCACCGTACACGACCGCGCCACCACTGTAGGGGTTGCCATATCCCTGCTGCGCCGCCTTGCGGGCATCCTCGCGAGCATACTTATCGGGATTCATCAGGCGATCATACGCCTCGTTCACCTTATTCATGCGATCCGCCGCACCCGGATCGTTCGGGTTGAGATCGGGATGATTCTCGCGCGCTTTCTTGCGATAGGCCTTCTTGATCTCATCTTGAGAGGCATCGGGGCTTACGCCGAGAATGTCATAAGGTGTTTCAGGCATGAGCTACTTCCTAAAAAATCGGCGCCGAAGAATCGGCGCCGTTCTCTTCATATAGATGTCGCGTGATCTTAGAAGTTCACGAATGCATCGGGGAACTGCTTGTTGGCGTTCAGCACGTCAGCGCTGGTGTCGCCATAGCGCAGCCACTCGGTGTCGGTGGCGCGGCGCTTGATCATAGCGTTCTCCATGATCTCCTTGAGAGCCTTGGTCTTGAGTGCGTACTCCTCCATCTGAGCAAGACGTCCCTCGCGCTCGATCTGCTGGCGCTTGTAAGCCTTGTCCTGGATGCTCTCGCCGGGGATGACCTCATAGAAGTCCTCAGCCTCAAGCACATAAGCGCGATGAGCAGCGTATGCAGCAAGGGCGGTGTCCTCCTTGATGCTCTGGATCGTGCGCTCCTTGACGTCCTCGAGAATCTGCTCGTAGGTCATGCCACGCTGCTGAGCGAACTGCTCGACGGACATGCCCTGACGCATGCACATCTCCTCAAGGCGATAGTTTGCGTCGTAGACAGCGTTCTCGACCAGGTCAGCGGGCAGCTCCTCGACCAGGCGCTTGGAAAGCTCCTTGCACACTGCATCCTGGTCAGCCAGCTGCTGGATTTCGCGGTTGTCCTTATACATGTTGTAACGGATGAAGATGAGCAGCTCCTCAACGTTCTTGAAGTCGCGGCTGTGAGCCTTGACGAAAACGTCGTTGAGCTTTGCCTGCTCGCCGGGCTTGCACCAGTTGATCTCCATCCAGCGAATAGCCTGTGCACGAACAACATCCTCAGGAATGCGAACCTCTTCGCAGATGGCGTAAACCGGATCGTACGAAGAGAGCGTGTACTTTGCCATAACAATCTCCAATCTCCAACTCACAAGTTGGCGTTAATCAATCCCCCAGATCAAGCGCGCGGATCGGCGCTTTTGCCGGACGCTCAAGCATCCAGCTGCGTCGGGCGCTTAGCGGTAAGAATCGCCCTGGTCGCCGCCGAGAAGCTTGGACTGCTCCTTCATGTGGCGTGCCTTCTCCTGTGCGGAAACGAAGTTCTCCGGAGCAGCCTCGATAGCCAGGATCTCAACCTCATAGGTGAGGCTCTTGCCAGCCAGCGGGTGGTTCAGGTCGAAGGTGACGGAGTGGTTGTCGAAATCAACGACGGTTGCCGGCATGGGCTGACCGTCGTCGCTGCTGCTCAGCCAAATGCGCTTGCCGATGCGAATGTCGCGAACGGGAATCTGCTCACGCGGGATGACCTGCGTGAAGTTCTCGATGTACTCGCCGAATGCTGCGTACTCGTCGATGGTGAAGGTCTTCTTCTCGCCGACCTCATTCATCTCGAGAATAGCGTTCTCGAAACCGTCGATGGCCATGTCCATACCAGTCTGGAACACCATCGGCTTCTCTTCGGTGGCAAAACCGAACACGGTGCCGTCGTCGAGGGTGCCCTTGTATACAAGCGTTACGGTAGATCCAAGTTCCATATGTTCCAACTCCTTTGTAGGGTATTGTTTCTTCAATAAGAGAAGAGGAAGGGCGCCCGGGCGCTCATCAAGCAGCCCGCTACTGCAGCCCCTCCGTCATCGGTTCGTTATTCGGCTTCCACCGTAACAACAGCGTTGTCGACCAGCCACTGGGTTGCCTTCGACTGGCGGCACATCTTGTAGATGTTAGCCATGCGATAAGCATCCTCCCATGCCTTGCGGGTCTCCTCGGGATTCTCGTCGCCCTCGAACATCTTGGCGATGTCTTCCTCGGTCACCTCGAGCTTCTGCTCGACAAACAGAGCCTCCAGCGCGCAGTCGATTGCAGCGCGGCGAGCAGCCTCTTCGGAGACATAGTCCTTCAGCTTCTGAGCCTCGATGTTGTTCTGAAGCACGTACTCCTGGAAGGAGGTGCCGTTCTTCTCGAAGGACTGCATCAGCTCGCGACCCACGTCCTGGCGGATGAAGTCGACGTAGTATGCGGGAACCTCTTCCTCGAGGCGCTGGATGAGAGCCTCGACGCAGCGGTCAACCTTGATCTTGGGCAGATCCTTGACCTTCTGCATGTTGATGCCAGCAGCCATGTCCTTGCGAAGCTCGTCCATGTTCAGGCAGCCAACCTTGCCAGCAAGCTCTTCGCCCTCGGGGATGACCATCTTACGGAAGCCGGTAACCTCGACGTTGGCGTGCAGGTTGCCGTCGCCGAACGGAGAGGTGCCGTCCTCGTTCTTGGCCTCGAAGTCGAAGTCGAGGATGTCGCCCACCTTAGCACCGATGAGCTGTGCGTCAAAGGACTCCGGCATGGTGCCAGTACCCAGACCGATCATGCGGCTTGCAGCACGCAGACCAGAGACGGTCTTGCCGTCGTTGGTGACGGTCATGACGAGCTCGACGTAATCGCCATCGGCAGCGATGTGATCCTCGTCGGTGATCTTCACGAGGGAGTGATAGTGCTCACGGAGCTCGGCGATCTGAGCGTCGATCTCAGCCTCGGTGGCCGTCTCGGACGGCATCTCGATGGCAACCGGCTCGTAGCTGCTGAGCTTCATGACGGGAGAAACCGTACCGGAAACGGTGAAGCTGAACGGCTGGCCCTCCTCGAGCATGTCATCGACGTTGAAGTCGGGCTCGTTGAGGAAGATGATGCCCTCAGCGTCGATGGCCTTGAAGCCCTCCTCGTTGATGAGCATTTCGGCAACGCCGCCCATAGCATTTGCATGGCCGCCAACGTTCTGCTCGAGAACGGTGCGCGGTGCCTTGCCCTTGCGGAAGCCGGGAATGTCGCGCTGGGCGATTTCCTTGAAGAACTTCTTGGCGTAGAAATTAACCTCTTCGGCGCTGGCGGAAATGGTGATGGCAAGCTCTTGAGTCTCGCCGTCGAACTCGCGCATGATATCGGTAACTCGCACGGATCCTCCCTGGTTCATACTCGTGTCGCCTGCGCCCCTACGCCGCGACACTTATCCACTACATCGGCGAAGATGAGATTCTTCGCCATGTCCCTTTTTCAGCAGAACCATCTGCTTTATTTTATCTGGACAATTTTACCACAGGGCCTTATAACGCCGCCCTTTAGCGCTCAGCCCGCATGTGGGCATAAGTAACAATCAAGCCGCGAGGTTGACTGGGTTGAGCCAAAATCAACCTCGCAATGAAGATGCAGAAGGTAGCTTTACCGCATACCCGAGGCATCCCCTTCTACCTGCAGGCATTTACGCAGGATCAGCTGAATTCAGCCGAAGCGCGCAGGCCTGCAGTTCGTTGACCACATCGATGGTCAACTTGATGCCAGGGTCCTCACCACGCCCCATACGCGCATCAACCTCAAGGCAGTCGCGAATGAAACGCTCGTGGTTTTCGTCGATCATGCGCATAGCGCGCGCATCGGCAAAACCCTTCTCCACATCGGTCGATTCGCCGATACGCCACAGAAGCAGCGTCACCAGACGAACCGATCCGCGGAAGCGTTTATCAATGGGTACCTCTGCCATTCCCTTCCTCTCTTCGCGTTCCGAAGATTGCGTCGCACAGACGAGCCATCACGATGGCGTTACTTCTTCCTCACATACAGCGTTGCAGCCGTAAAGCGAACAGCCTCGCTGCTCGGCGCGGCTTCGACCTTGCTACCAGCCTGATAGCCACGGTCCACCTCAACCTCAAACTCCTCGACAACCTCAGGCTCACCGAAGCCGGCGGCAGCGAGCATCTCGAGATTCTCGCCCCAGGTTCGTGCAGCCTGAATGCTGTTTCCAAGCTCGCGAGCAGCCTCGACAACAGCCTCGTCGCGCGGCGCATCAGAGTAGACCGTCTCGAGAATCAGGAGGCCACCCGACTTCAGCACGCGTCCAAGCTCGGCAATAGCCTGAGCCGGATCAGCGAACAGGGTGTTCACGTAGTTCACGTACGCAACATCCATAGTGGAAGTGCCTACGCCTGCTGCAATCAGGTCCTCGGGGAAAGCCACGCGGAACTCCATGTTGTTGCGGGCAAGGTTGCTTTTGCGCCATGCACGCTCCATGCCGTCCTTGGCCTCTTCGATGTAAGCGGCGCTCCAGTCGACTCCCATCACCGAACCTTCGTTGCCCGCCATGGCGGAAAGCTTGTAAGCGCCCTTGCCGCGACGGCAGCACAGATCGAGAATCTTCTTTCCCTTCAGGCTGTCGACCGGAAGCGTCATCTTGCACACGCTGGCGAAACCGTACTCAAACTGGCGCTTTGCGTAGAATTCCTTCAAGTCAACGCCCGCCTTAACCTGCGAAGAGCTCGCCTTCGAAGAAGACTTTCCGCCCATGGAAAGCCCCGCTGCGCCGCCAGCGTCGACGCCCAGCGACTCCGCCAGCTTGTAGTCCTCGGGTCTCACAGTCGTCGCATCCATCTGAGCGATGGCCTCGTCGAGACCCTCGAGCATGCTTGCGCGCTCGGCCAAGCCCATACGTGCAGCATCAACCTTCAGATCCTTGTTGTGAGCGTAGTAACGATCGTTACCATAACGAGCAATGAACTGCGTGGTGGTCTGGCGCGTAGCGATCTCAGCGATGAACACCAGCATCTCGCGACTGCCAAAGCACTCGCTCACAAAGTCGAAAGCGGCATTCATCTTGTTGCCCGCCTCACGCGCAGCCGGCTGCAAGCCCGCAACCTCCCGCTTGTAGGCAGTCTCGATTACGCGGAAAGCCTCTTCGCCAGCCAACTTACCAGCTAGCTCGCATTCCGCAACAAGGCCCTTCAGCTTCGAGATGATCAAACGCTCGCGACGAACATAACTTGCCGCCGCAATACCCGATTCGATCTTGCGACCCAGTGCGCGCTCTCGCTCAGCAATACGCTTACCCACAGAAGCCTCTGCGGAATCACCAGCAAGAAGCTCGGGCTTTGCGGCGCGAAGAACGTCGCGCAACTCAATAACCACACCCTCGGCATCCAGGCAGGCAGCGCACTCGTGAGACAGCGAATCCAAGACGAGGCTCATAAGTGCGATACGCTCATCGAAAGCCGCATCGCGTGCTCGATCCTTAATGGAAACACTCGTCTCACCAGCCAAGATAGCATCAACCTGATAGTCGGAGCGATACTTCTTGAACAGCTCGTAATACACCGCGAACTTGTCGGCAATCTCGTCATCGCGCAGGAACTGCACAGCCAGATCGCGATTCACCGGCTTACCAAGGTCTTCGTAGAGCGAGATGACGCGAGCAAGATCTTCCCAGCCACGAGCCGTGACGAAAGCCTTGCCGCCACCCGGCTTGCTCTCAACCTTATAGAAGCAGTCGCGCTTCGTCTCCAGGAAGGTAGTCACCACAGGGTGCAGACCGTGGGCGGTGGCATAGGTCTTCCATGCACCATAATCGGGATCAACATCGATCTGGCGCATACGGTCAAGCGTCACGATGTCGAACTCATGCACGCTGCGGTTGTACTCGGGCGGATTTCCCGCGCACACCACAATCCAACCTTCAGGAATCTTATGCTTACCGAAGGTCTTGAACTGCAGGAACTGCAGCATGGACGGGTACAGCGTCTCGGAAACGCAGTTGATCTCATCGAGGAACAGAATGCCCTTGCGCAAGCCCGTACGATCCATGTAGTCATAGATGGCAGCCACGATCTCGCTCATCGTGTACTCAGACGCCTCATATTCGAAGCCCTCGAACTCGCGCTTCTCGATACGCGGAAGGCCGAGCGCACTCTGGCGCGTGTGATGCGTCATGGAGTACGACACGATGCCGATTTCGAGCTCGCGCGC
>JAFYTB010000298.1 GCA_017559045.1 Eggerthellaceae bacterium
TCCCGCGGCCTTCATCCTCGTGCTCGTCGCCGTCCCGTGCTACTTCGCTGAGAGCAGGACCGACTTCGAGTACGGTGCTCGAAGCTTCGCCAAGGAGGGCAGCTCCGCTGCACTTGAGACCGCCCACATCAATGAGGCCTTCGGTGCTTCCGAGACTTGGGTTGTCATGGTGCCCGAGGGTCGTTGGGGCGACGAGCGCGCTTTGATCGAGGATCTGCGCGACGTTGACCATGTGACCGGCATTACCTCTTACATCACCGCTGCTGGCAGCGAGATGCCCACGGGCATCGCTCCCGAGGCGACGGTCAGCCAGGTTATCGCGAACGGCTGGTCGCGCCTGGTTGTGAGCCTCAACGTCGAGGGCGAGACTCCCGAGACCTTCCAGGCGGTCGAAGATGTTCGTGCCGTTGCCGAGCAGCACTACGGCGAGGAGTACCGCCTCATCGGCAGCACGGTTTCGGTGTACGACCTGCGCGACACCGTGCAGGAAGACTCCGTGCGCGTGAAGCTGTTCTCGATGCTGGCTATCGGCCTCGTGCTCGCGCTCATGTTCCGAAGCATCTCCATCCCCGTTGTGGTTCTGCTCGCTATTGAGACTTCCATTTGGATTAACCTCGCCATCCCGTACTTCACGGACTCGAGCATCAACTACATCGGCTATCTGGTGATCGAGGCGGTTCAGCTAGGCGCCGCGGTCGACTACGCCATTATCTACACGCGTGAGTACTTCGATCAGCGCGCGAAGTTCGGCCCCGCCGAGGCATCGCGTCGCGCCATCAAGAACTCCGCCATCACCATTCTCACGTCGGCATCCATCCTCGTGTGCGCCGGCGCGGCTGTCATGTGCATAGCCACCAACGGAATCATCTCTGAGCTGGGCATGCTCATCTCGCGCGGAGCTTTCCTCTCCATGCTGATCATGTTCCTGCTGCTGCCCTGCCTCTTTAGAACTTTCGATGGCCTTATCCGCCGTACGTCGGTTGGCCTTCGTCTCGCGGAAGGAGACTAGTCTCTCATGATCGCTAATCTGAAAAACAAGGGTCGCCTGAAGTCTGCGGGCCATGCGAGCGCAAAGTGCACGGGTCGTGTGAAGCCCGCGCTTACCGCGTTGCTTGCTTGCGCGCTCGCCGCTTCGATGATCGCCCCCGCTGCAGCCGTTGCTGCTGATGCCGCTTCCGGCAAGGACGAGACGGTGTACGTCAAGATGTCCGCCGCGGGCTCGGTCGAGGACGTCTTCGTGGTCAACCGCTTCGCAGCGGGCACTGGCAGCGTTGTCGATCCCGGCGAGTACCTTTCTGTGACGAACCTTACGACGTCTGATCGTCTTGCTCAGGGCAATGGCGGGGTTGAAGTCCCCCTGCAGGAGACCCAGCCTCTCTACTACGAGGGCCAGCTTGACGCGAAGGTCGCCCTTCCCTGGGATATCTCCCTTTCTTACTGGGTTGATGACAAGAAGGTCGAGCCCGAGGCGCTCGGCGGTGCCGATGGCCTCGTTCGCATCGAGCTCGCGGTCTCCCCGCGCACTGATGCTGCAGAGCCTGGCGTTTCCGATTTCGCCAATGCTTACGTGCTGCAGGCTCAGGGCACCTTCGATGCGTCCACGTTCGAGATCGAGCGCGCTGAGGGCGCCATGGTCGCCCAGGTTGGCGGCGAGTCGATCGTGAGCTGCATGGTTCTTCCCGGTGAGGAGTCGCTGTTCGTGCTCGAGGGTACGGCTCGCGATTTCGCAACCTCTGGTTGGCAGATCAGCGCACTGCCGCTTTCGCTCGCCATCGATATTGCGAAGCAGGACACCTCTCAGCTTACCGACGCCACCACTCAGCTCGAGGGTGCCGCTGGTCAGCTGTCGAGCGGATCTGGCAGCCTTGCCGCTGGCGCCGCCTCTGCCATTAAGGGCGCAGGCGCTCTGGCTGACGGTGCTGCCGAGATGAGGGATGGTTCCGCTGATCTCAAGAAGGGCGCTGCCGATCTTGAGCAGGGCCTTCAGGAGCTTTTCTCCAAAAATTCCGATCTTCTGGGCGGCTGGGATACGCTGAGCTCGGGTATCGGCGCTCTGTCGGATGGTATGGTCGCGCTTCTCGAGGGTAGCGATACCTATGCCGCGGCACTTGAGGCTGCAAAGAAGGAAGTCTCCGACGGTGCCAAGCTGCACTCCTTCATGCTTTCCCTTTACGAGGAAGCTCTGGCTGAGTATGTTGCCAATCCCACCGAGGACACCAAGGCAACCCTCGACGAGGTGCTGGAGCTTGTGTTCATGACCAGCCAGGCAACGGGCGCTCAGCAGGCTCTGGAGCAGGCGCTTGCCGGCTATGCCCAGCTTGCTGACGGTATTGAGGCGGCTGCTGAGGGCGCTTCCGATCTTTCCGATGGCTCGACGCAGTTCGGCGACGGTCTTGGCCAGTATGCATCTGGCGTGTCTGCCGCTGCAGCTGGCTCGAGCGCACTTGCTGAGGGCGCTTCCGCTGTGGCCGAAGGCGCTCAGAAGCTGTTCAGCGGCGTGGGCGAGCTTGAGTCGGGTCTTGGCGCACTTGGCAATGGTGCAAACCAGCTTGCTGCTGGCACCAACCAGCTTGCTGCGGCTGTCCAGGGAATGGACACCAAGGTTCTTGACGCCATCCAGGAGGTCATCGACCAGAAGCTTGGTGCTGACTTCGAGCAGCACTCCTTCGTGGCTCCCGACAATACTCAGATCGGAACGGTTCAGTTTGTTTTCGTGGTCGACGGCGTTTCTGCTGACGACGGCGGTGCCGCTGCCTCCGATGCTGATCTGCAGGAGGAGAAGGAGCTGAGCATCATCGATCGCATCCTCGAGTTCATCAGGGGAATCTTCTCCTAGCAAGTTAGCTCGCGGCTGCTGTCATTCCCGTGACAAATTAGCTCGTAGCTACTGTCACATTTGTCGTTTTCAGAAGAGGAGGCTTCGGCCTCCTCTTTTCATGTTTAGGGTCCACAACCCTGGCCTCTGCGCGAAGCGCGAGAGCCAATAA
>JAFYTB010000029.1 GCA_017559045.1 Eggerthellaceae bacterium
CCCCGCTAATTTCAAAAACTTTCAAATTGCTGAAAGTTTTTGGTTGAAATCTCAAACCTTGTGGTAATATATCCTTCGCTGCTGAAACAGTAGTATTCGGGTTGTGGCTCAGTTTGGTAGAGCGCTGCGTTCGGGACGCAGAGGTCGCAGGTTCAAATCCTGTCAACCCGACCATTTAAACATTAGGCCAGAAGCTTGCTTCTGGCCTTTTTGTTTTCCTGAGTCCGAATGCGGTCCCTCGTGGATCGCTTGAGCCGAGTTCCCCTTGGTACGCTGCCTGCTAATTTCTGTTTCGAAAACGCGATCTTCGATGTCGCGCGGCAGGGGAGATCGATCGTTTCTGTTTCCCGGGAAAACGCCCTCAGACTGCATGTTTTCTCAAATAGGTGGCTTGGCGCTGCCGCGTTTGTCGTCGAAGCTTCTGGGCAGCTGTTTCCATTTTGGATACAGCAATGCGTCCATATCATCAATTCTTCTCAGACTTCCTGCTCTGTATACTCGATTTGGGTGCCCTACCTTGATCCGGCCGTTAAGTTTGGCTGGATACACTGATCCTAACGATTTAGGAGGAGGAAGAATGGAGTTTAAAGACGACATCGGCAAGCCGTGGCGATTCGAAGACGAGGGACTTACTGTCACTCGCTCCTGCGTCTGGTCTCCCCCGGGCTGCCACCCGGTTGGATGTGGCGTCAAGTTCTACGCTGACGCTGAGGGCAATCTCGTAAAGGTTGAGGGCGATGAGAATCAGCCGGTCACCAACGGCCGTCTGTGCGTACGCTGCCTGACCCTCAAGGATTACGTGAACCACCCCGATCGCATCAAGTACCCCATGAAGCGTGATCCGAAGTTCCGTGGTCAGGCTGATAAGTGGGAGCGCATTTCTTGGGAAGAGGCCTTCGACCTCATCGAGTCCGAGCACAAGCGCATCACCGAAAAGTACGGCCCGACTTCCGTGGCTGTCTGGGCTGGCACCGGCCGCGAGGGTGGCACTTTCATGCCCTACGCTGCAGCGGTCTTCTCCACCCCGAACTACTGCTACACCCAGTCTGGCTATGCTTGCTACCTGCCCCGCATGGCAGCTTCCGCATACGTTCTGGGCGCTGTGTACCCCGAGATCGACTTCGCAGGCGGTCTGAAGGATACCTACGATAACCCCGAGTTCAAGGTTCCCGAGTGCATCATGCTGGTTGGCAAGGATCCGCTGCCCTCCAACCCCGACGGTCTCTTCGGCCACTCTGTGCTCGACCTTATGAAGCGCGGCGCTAAGTTGATCACCGTTGATCCGCGTACCAACTGGGTCTCCACGCGTGCTGAGTACAATCTGCGCCTGCGTCCCGGTACCGACACCGCACTGCTTATGGCAATGCTGAACGTCGTCATCAACGAGGATCTCTACGATCACGACTTCGTCGAGAAATGGACCTACGGCTTCGAGCAGCTCGCTGAGCGCGTTCAGGCCATCACTCCGGCTATTGCGGCTCAGATCTGCGACGTTCCCGAAGAGGACATCATCGGTGCAGCTCGCCTGTATGCAAACTCCAAGCCGGCGTCTATCGCATGGGGTCTTGCAACCGACCAGAAGGCAAACGGCCAGCAGATGGCTCACTGCGTTATGGCTCTCATGGCCATCACCGGCAACATCGACGTCCCCGGTGGCAACATTATCGATGGCTTCGCTGACTCCCTCAACGAGCCTGGCTTTGGCTTCA
>JAFYTB010000299.1 GCA_017559045.1 Eggerthellaceae bacterium
AGTAGAGGTCGAGGAACCGGATTTGGACGAGTGCGTGCAGGCCCTTATAAGCGTCGTCCCTCCTCAGCTGTACGAGCTGCTTGAGGAGCCTGTCATTTCAAAGCAGGATTCTATCGAGGAGGAGCTCGCTCACATCCGCTTCTTAATCCACGTTTTTGCACTTCCCGTGAAAAAGTGACGACGTTACGGCTTTGATTTTTATCGGTAGCGCTTAGTGTGCGCTACTTTCCTGCTCGCTTAAAAACAGGCGGATTGTCCTGACGACTCTTCGGAGTAAAAGTTCCGTTTTTAGGCTTATATGATGTTACACGTGTAACATTTCATCAATCTGCTTGGGTAGTTTCGAGTTCATCGGGGGTTAGGCATTCCAAAATACCCAGAGCGGTCTCAATCGCGTTTACCTCGAAGACGCTCGCGTTTCTGTCGAGCTGTTCGGCAAGCGGGAGGGCGTACCAGAAGCGAGCGTTTCTCGTCACGTAGAAGCCTAGGATGCCCATTTCGGGCTCATCAATCCCCTTCTTGACGAAGTCGACCACGTAGGCCGCGTTGCCGGTGTTGTTGTCGGTTCCGATCCAAGGAGTTTCGAACCATTCCCATTGCCTGAAATCGACGTCCTCGAGCACGAAGCGCTCAGCGATGGCCGTGTAGACGCGGCGCTTGCGCGCCATCTCGCCCTCGCTGTAACAATTGCTCGTATAACCACCGGCATGCAGTTCCTTCTGGATGTCATTCCATACGATGAACTCCTTCATGAGGCAATCAACAGCTTCGCTTAGGGTTGCCTGAAACGCCGGGTCGCTTTTCTTCATGTTCCTCACCACCTGTATGTTCGGGGCGATGTGATGCCAATTGGCCTTTTCGTCGCAGTGCTAGGATTTAGTCGAAACGAAAGGGCTGTTTAGTGTGACGACGTAGCGAGCTCGTTTTCGTAGCGGACGTGCCTGGCGCTAGAATGAGCGTACGGGCCGCTTTGCACTAGCCATAATCATTGCGGTTCGTTCCCTGGAGACAGCCGGCACCCCTATCGCTCAAGAGGCGCCGGCTGTCTGCCTTTACTACTCGCTGAACTCTTCTACTTCGATGGGCTCTTCCCTGCGAGGAGCTATAAACTCCAGTTCGTCTACGATCAGTTCGTGCTTGCTGCGCTTGCTGCCATCTTCCGTTTTCCACTGGCTCCAGCGCAAGCGGCCTTCAACGGCCACCTTCGTTCCCTTGACCAGGTACTGCTCTAGCGCTTCGGCACGGTTGCCGAACACCACGCAGTCGATGTAGTTGGGAACGTCCTCCCATTCGTCGCTATTGGGTTTACGACGGCGTTCATTGACCGCTAGGCCGAAGATGAGTACGACGTGATCGCTCTGGGTGCGACGCAGCTCGGCGTTGCGGGTGAGGTTGCCGCTCTGGATGACTCGGTTGATGCTCATAATGGACCTCTTTCTTCTGCGGGTGTTTAAGGTCCCCATCCGCCTGATTGCGGAAGAGGGTGAAGGGAGGGGCGTTAGCGCTCTGGGTCTTTGCGCTTCGAGAGAGACGGTTTCTCCTGCTCACGGCTTTGTTTCTTGTCGGAGTGACTTCGGGCAAGCTCGATGAGCTCGTTAAGATTTGTGGGCTCGCGTGTGGCCACCGCTGAGTACCCTGTGATTTCTTGGGCCATGGTCTCGGCGGCGATGCTGCCTTCTTGCGGTGAGTTCTCCCAGACTACGCACCCGTCCTGGTATTTGCGCATGCCGACGTTGTAGCCGATATCCTCGTCAGCCCAACTGATCTCGAACGTGAGGCCCGGGTTCTGTCGTGAGAGTTCTTCGATGATGGGCTCGGGCATGGACCATGCGGTTTCGAAGCGTAGGGATCCTGTCGTTTCGTCCAGTACGGGGATTTCGGGGTCGAGATTCCACTTGGTTCCCCACTGCTGTGTCGCCCATCCATACCATGTGCAGGCTCCGTGATTGCGAAAATTGTCCAAATAACGGCTACCTAACTCGACCAAGACTTCGGGTTCGATGCGGTTCCTCTCGGCAAGTTCTGCAATCAAGTCGTCGCTTAGCGTGTGCTTTGGGAGGTGGATTCGTCTGATAGACCTAGCCTCTCTGAGGATGGTGTTGAACTCATCTGAATCGAGCGGCATCGCGGCTAATTTGCATCTGTTGTCCGGGTTCATAACTGATAGATAGGCGTCGATGGCATCGCTGGTGATGCTTCCCTCCGGGATGTCGAGGCCTTCCGGCATAGGGATGACCTTGTTGAAGTCGAACGTTCCGGGTTTTCCATCGAAGGCGATTTGCTCTAGCAGTTTCTCCCTTTGCTCGGAAGGGCCGGTGATGGCGATGATGTTCGTTACGAAGTTGGGCATTTCGACTCATCTCCTGGCTAGCGCATTTGATCGTGGTGTTTCTTGTTGTCTTGCCCCTTAAGTTGGCTGTCTGGTGATTCCCGCTGCTTTTCGGCGCGCTCTTTGGCTTCTTTCACGACGTCGTCCAAGGGTTTTTGCTTTATGAGCTTTTTGTCGGGCTCTCTATACCCCTCGATGTTGAGGCTCTTGGAGTACTCCCGCTCAAATATCTGCTCGATCTCGCTTTTGGTGAGAAGCGGTCGTTGATCGAGGTCCTCAACCATGGCTTCGACGGTCACGCGGTCCGTCGTGGGCCATCCGTCCATGTCGTTTGAATATTCCTTCATGTACGCGGAGGCGCGTACGGGCCTGATTGCGCTTACGTCCCTGCAAAATGCGTATTTAACCTGGCTGGGAGTTGCCTGGACCACAAGCCAACCGTCGTCGTTGTCTTGGGCCAGCGGGTCCACTTTGATCGTGCTGGGAATCGATGTGATCTTGTTCTGTTCGAAGCGCCACTTGTGAGTATTATGCTCTTCCGCCATGAGGTCATGTCCCTCGACGATGGAAGCTGAGACATTGTTGATCTCGGTAAGCGCCCTTAGCAAATACAGATCCTCGCGTCTTCCGTCAAAGCTCGTGCCACCAACTCTGCTTAGTTCTCCCAGGCCGAAGGGGTTAAACGCGTTCTCCTTTGCTCCGTCGAGGAAGCTGGTCAGCTGGTGCGCCCGGATGATGGCGTAAGGGCCCCAGCACCATTGCAAATGCATAGCGAAGAGGTTGTCGCCTGGCTTGCCCGGTTCATCCTGCTTTCCGTAGGACGCATATACCTGGAATCGCTGCCCCATCGTCTTCACCCCTTAGGTCATTCGGTTCACGATGATGCGTTTATTGACGCCTCTGTTTCTTCCGAGAACAAAGAAGGGGTGTTTGTGACGATGCCGTTGAAATTCGTTCGTGATGAGCCCGGAGTGGCTGGGCGATTTTCGGGAAGGTAACGCTTTTGTGGCTCAAGAGAGCAGTCTCGCTCGTTTTCGCCTAAAGCGGTGTTTTGTTGTCAATAACAGAGAACGTGGGGTTCTGCCTCGTTTTAAAGAAGCAAGTGTCGCATCTGTATACGCTCTTTCGCACAGATGCCCTTGGCTTCCTGCTTTCGCAGGATATGCGAGCTTCCGCTCGCGCACGGTGAAGTACGAGGAGCGAGAAGAGATGGATGTAAAGAAGAGCGTGGAGGCCGAGTCGAGGGTGTTAAGCGTTCGTGTGCCTGTTCAGGAGGCAATCCAAATCGACGCTGATGCCAAGGCGGCCGGCATGAACCGAAACGACTTCATACGCATGAAAGTTAGGGAGAGAAGCACCTTTGCGAAAGCCGAAAAGATCATTGAGCTCATTGACGTTCTCCGCCAGCTGACAATCATGCTTGATACCTATCTAAGCCTACTGGAGCGGCTTGTCTCAAGTCCAAAAGAGGCCGAACGGGGCAAAGAGCTCATTCTTGTTGCGTCCGAAGTTGAGCAGGCGCAGGAGATGATGAAGCTGATGCTCAAGGCTCAGCGCCAAGCTGTCCGTGTTCTGCGCTCTATGCACGATGATGTTAAGAGGTGAGCGCTATGCCCATGCTGAAGACTGCCTCGACTGGCACAACGAGCATTACCAACATTCAGACCTACCTGCTGAAAGAGCAACGCCAAGAGCTGGATGCGCATAAGGAAGAGTGGAACCGCTACGCTGCCGGTGAGATTCAGCTTTCGGAGCGCCAAGCGGGGCGCTTGAGGGCGTATCTGGGAGGCGAATCGCGCGGTCTTTCCGTCGATGTGAGCGAAGACCTTCCGACGCGTTTTTGGGCCCAGCAGATGGATATCACCCGTGCCCGATTTGGACACGATAAGCCCACGTCTCAGGGTGCATCGCGCAGCTACTATCATTTCGTTCTCTCTCCCAGCATGGATGACGATTGCGATCTTTCTACGATTCGCTCCTACGCTAAAGCGTGGGCTGAGGAAAACTTTCGTCAGAATGGCAGGCTCCACGAGTACGCGATTGTCCCCCACGATGACAACACGCGGGGCATATTGCACGCGCACATTGTTGTAAATGTGAGCAATAAGGCTAACGGCAACAAACTTCACTTGGACAATGATGAGGTGGTAAGGCTACAGCTATCCGCCCAGGAAATTGGTAGGCGTTTTGGGCTCACGCCGCTCAGGGAGCAGATGCAGGCCACTGTGGGCGCCCGAACCACGCAGCCCATCTACCTCGATCAGAAGGAGCGCGAGATTCTTAATAAAGGTGGTTACAGCTGGAAATGGGAGCTGCGTAAGGCCATTGTCGATATTGCGCCGCTCGCAAGTGACTTCGAAGACTTCCGCTTAAAGCTTAATCGGGCTGGCTACGACGTCATGCGTTCCGAGAAGACGGGCTATCTCACCTACACGCATCGAAGCGGCTTAAAAGTGAAGGATAGCCGTCTAGGCGCTCGCTTCTATTTGGAATCACTTGAAATGGTGTTTGCCCACGAGAGCTTTCTCGAGGATCAAAACTACTCAACATGGGAGCTCATTAAGATATCGAAGGGAGAGGTGCCTTGGAAGGAGGAGATCCGACGTGCCATTGATGCCGTGGCGCCTACGGTCATGAGCGTTCCGGAGCTTCAGCAGGAGTTGAAGGTGCGCTACGGAATTCGCCTGATTGCAAACAGGAGGGGCATTACCTATCAAAACTCGGAGGGTTACAAGACGCGTGATGTCAGCATTGGCCTTCGTTACACCCTCGACGGCTTGCGTCAGAATGCTCTATTGGCGATGACCCTCCCCCACCCAAGTTGGGGCTCCATTATGCGTGAGAGCGGCAGTCTGGCGAGGCATTACCTGCCGAGATCGACGC
>JAFYTB010000030.1 GCA_017559045.1 Eggerthellaceae bacterium
CGCGCACTTCGCGCGCCATCACTGCACGCAGAACCTCGCCGGCATCGGCGAAGAGGCCCTGTTCAACCAGCAGCTCGTCGAGACGTATTTTCTTCGGCTTTTTCATAGGGAACATTATAGTGCTCCATCGCGCATTATCGAAAGAAGCGAACAAGGTCGAACCAAGGCGGAGTAAGCTAAACAAGAGCCCCCAAGACCGCAACGGCACTAGCCGCCAGAACAAGACAGACCGCTACGCGGAAGGGCATCCTCATCTGCCGATCGACACCGATATCCTTGAGCAATGACTTTGCTCCCACGCAAGCATGAAGGCCAATCGCTGCGGCAAGTAAAACCATAGAGCCAACGGCCAACAGCCCCTCCGCTATACCCACAGGAAGGACAACGTGAGCGAGCGCGACAACGGCGAGCAGCAATCCAGTGACCCATTTCAGAACGAGATGACTGCGCTTTCTTGCACTAGGCGGGCGCTCCATATCGGAGAGCATCTGCACACTCGTCACCACGCATATGGCAATATGAACAGCCGCAAGAACGACACCGGCCCACACAAGCACCCTTCCCCGACCATCGATAGGAAGATGCAGTGACAGAGCACCGAGAACGGCGTGCACGAGAAAGAAAGCCGTCAGCACTGCAGCGGCAAATCCCCCGATATGTCTTGCCGAAAGTCGCATCATTTTCGCCGAAAGCTACGCCATTCTCGTCGAAAGCCGCCTCATGCCCGCCCCGTTCGTCGGGTCATCCCTTGAATTATCCTCGTACAAGAATATCAGAGAGCTGCGCGCAACGAAACATAGTCAACCCACGAAAAAGACCCCCACGGCTTGAGCGGATCGCATCCGCCCAGCCATAGGGGTCTTTTGCAGTTTTTGAATTCGCCTAAGAAGCGCGCCCAAGCCAACCGGGACGCACCCCGAAGCGTGCCCAAGCCAACTGGGACACACCTCGAAGCACGCTTCGAGCCAGCTAGCAGCCGCGCTTCGAGCGCCGTCAATTACTCCTGCGGAAGGAGCAGCTCGGCGATCTGCACAGCGTTCAGTGCAGCGCCCTTGCGGATCTGGTCGGCGACGCACCAGAAAGCGATGCCGTTCTCGACCGAGGGATCCTTGCGCACGCGACCAACGTAGGTCTCGTTGGTGCCAGCGAGCAGACCGGGCATCGGGTATTCCTTCTCGTCCGGGTTGTCGAACAGCACGACGCCGTCAGCCAGGGACAAAGCCTCCTTGGCAGCCTCGATGTCAACATGCTGGTTGAGCTCGACATTGATGCTCTCGGCATGGCAACGCAGCACGGGCACGCGCACGCAGGTGGGAGCAACAGCGATGGAGTCGTCGCCGAAGATCTTCTTCGTCTCGACAACCATCTTCCACTCTTCCTTCGTGGAGCCATCCTCGAGGAACACATCGATGTGCGGAATGCAGTTGAATGCAATGCGATGTGCGAACGCATTGATGGTCAGCTCCTCGTCGTTGAGGAACTCCTGAGTCTGGTCGTACAGCTCGGCCATAGCGGGAGCGCCAGCGCCGGAAGCAGCCTGATAGGTGGAAACAACCACGCGCTTGATGCCGCCGCCCAGCTCATACAGCGGCTTCAGGGCAACGACCATCTGGATGGTAGAGCAGTTGGGGTTGGCGATAACGCCGGAATGCCACTCGATATCCTGCGGATTAACCTCGGGAACAACCAGCGGCACGTCCTCGTCCATGCGGAACGCGGAAGAGTTGTCGATCATGACAGCGCCAGCAGCGATGACAGCCTCGCGCATAGCCTTGGAGACGGAGGCACCTGCGGAGAACAGAGCAATATCGACGCCCTCGAATGCCTCGGGGGTCAGCTCCTGAACGGTAAGCTCGCCAGCGCGAACCTGGCCGCAGCCCTTGAACGGAATCTTCTTGCCAGCGGAACGCGCAGAAGCAAGTGCACGAATCTCGGAAGCCGGGAAGTTGAGGTCATGCAGAACCTCGAGGAACTCCTGGCCGACTGCGCCCGTTGCACCGGCAACCGCAACCACGGGGTTTGCCGGAATAACCTTATCCCAAGCCATGTTTGTATCCTTTCACACAGCCAGCCCGCACTTAGCGCAGGCTGGCACTAGTAAGTTATCGATTGGAGCCGCCCTCGACGGCACCGAAACTATCGACCGAAGCCGCCCTCAGCGGCACCGAAATCATCAATCGAAACCACATCAGCGTTCGGATCGTCAGCAAGAACCACCCGAACAACACCGGGATCGTCAGCCAATCCCGTCATCCGCAAAAACGGGATCCTAGCGACCCTTCATCATCTTCGCAGCGATTTCCTCAGCGGAAAGCTGCTTCTCCTCGAACACGCTCTCGGAGTCGAGGCCGAATGCGGTGTGCAGGCAACGCACTGCCTGGGTAACCTGAGCTGCATCGACAACGACAGACAGGCGAATCGGCGACGTAGAGATAGCCAAGATGTTGATCTGGTTCTCGCCGAGCGTGGTGAATGCCTTAGCAGCAACGCCAGGAGAAGACTTCATGCCGGTACCAACAAGACTGACCTTCGCGATATCCTCGTCAACCACGTACTCGCGAGCGTTGATCTCGGGAACAACGCTACCGAGAACTTCCTTGGCACGCGGGAGATCGGCTGCCGGGCAGGTGAAGCTGATGTCAGTGTGGCCGTCGAGCGAAATGTTCTGAATGATCATGTCGACGCTGACCATGCTGCCAGCGAGCGAGCTGAACACCCTCGCAGCGACACCCGTGGAGTCGGGCACGCCACGGATGGTGACCTTCACTTCAGACGTATCGTGAGCGATGCCAGTGATGACCGCTTCCTCCATGTCGGGTTCCTCCTTGATATAGGTGCCTTCCGCATCGGAAAACGCGGAGCGGGAATGAATGACGACGTTCCACTTGCGCGCGAACTCAACAGCGCGGCTCTGAAGCACGCCGGAACCAGCGCTTGCAAGCTCAAGCATATCGTCGTAGGAAATCTGATCGAGCTTCTTAGCACGCGGAACAACGCGCGGGTCGCACGTGTACACGCCTTCGACGTCGGAATAAATCTCGCAGACATCGGCCTTGATGCCCCATGCCACAGCAACCGCCGTGGTGTCGGAGCCGCCACGACCAAGCGTGGTGATGTCGCCGTTCTTGTCGATGCCCTGGAAGCCAGCGATAACGGGGATAGCGCCCTGCTCAAGAGCCTGCTCGATACGCTCGTTGTCGACCTTGACGATCTTGGCCTTGCTATGAGTGCCGTCAGTTTCGATACCAGCCTGACGACCAGTGAAGCTCATTGCCTTGTAGCCGAGGGCCTCGATGGCCATGGCGAGAAGCGTCATGGAAACCTGCTCGCCCGTGGAAAGCAGACGGTCGAGCTCGCGTGCGGGCGGGTTCGCATTGATGGCATTCGCGAGACCGACCAGCTCGTCGGTCGTCTTACCCATGGCCGAAACAACGGCCACTACACGATGCCCTTCCTGTCGCATGCGAACGAGTCGCTTCGCCACATTCTTAATTCGTTCAGGCGAGGCAACGGAAGTGCCGCCGAACTTTGCAACGATGAGTGACATGATGGCTTAATTCAATCCCCTCTATTCGGAATCGCTAAGCTTGCACTATATCAAAGATGAGTAGCGGGCCGTTTCACGAGTCCTGAAATGCGCTGATTGGCGCCCTACGCGGGGCTTATGCACAAAAAAGTTGAGGTGCGATTCTACTGCGCAAGCTGTTCTTCCACGCGAGCCGTTCTACTGCGCGAGCTGTTCCTCGGCACATGCGCTCTACTGCGCGAGCCGCTCTACTGCGCATGCGTCCTACTGCGCAAGCCGCTCTATTGCGCGAGCTGTTCCTCGGCGCGAATACGCACAGCGTCGAAGCATGCGCCCAGATACGCAACATTGGCAGTTGCGATGGTGCAGTAGCGCAGCATGTCCTTCTCTTCGGAAACAGTGACAGCAGTGTCGACGAGCATCTCCGAACGGCCGAAAGCGTAGTCAAGCGCCAGCTCAAGCTGCTCGCAGAAATAGTCGTACGCCACGAATACATCGTAGGTTGCCTTCTGCATGGAGATGAAGAGGCGCAGGTTTTCGATGGAAAGCACGTTCTTCGTACAGGTGACGAAGATGAGATACGCGATCTGGTCAGCGCCATAGCGCTTCTTGACCGGGCTATCGATAAGACCCTGCTTTACATAGTTGCCAACCATGGAGCTCGTGAGAGGCGGCAGGCCCAGGGCGGAAGTAACGCCGTTAACATACTGGACAACCTGCTCGAGATACAGGCCAACCTCGGGGAGTTCCCGATAACGAGGCAGGCTAAAACCCTCCATGGCAGAAATGACGATTTGTTTGGTTTGAGTATCCATAAAGGGAAATTGTAACGGCGGTATCCATGCGCCGCAATAAGGTTTCATAAAATGCACTTTAGAATTATTGCAACTTGTGGACAGGGTATTTATTACCTGATAAGGTAAGGATACTAAGCGACCCCGCTTAGCTTTCTTATTGTCATATACGGAGGATCCTATGCAGTACTCGATCGTCGTCGACTCCTCGGCCGATCTCGTCACACCCGATCAGCTCGGCCTTGAAAATAGCTCCATCGGTTTTGGCGTTGCCCCGCTTACCATTCAGGCAGGCGACCGCGAATGGCGTGACGTCATCACCAGCGATATCGCCGAAATGGTCGACTTCTTGGCCTCCTACCACGGCAAGTCCGGCACCGCATGCCCCAGCACGGGTGACTGGATCACCGCATTCAATAACGCCCGCGAGGTCTTCGGCGTCGCCATCACCAGCCACCTTTCCGGCAGCTACAACTCGGCAATCGTCGCCAAGCAGCAGTACGAGGCCGACAACCCCGGCGCACGCGTTCACATCGTCGACTCGCTGTCCACCGGTCCCCAGATGTGGCTCATCGCCGAGAAGCTGAAGGAGCTCATCATGGAGGGCCTGCCCTTCGAGAAGATCCGTGACGAGATCGAGGCTTATCGCGACAGCACCGAGCTCGTCTTCTCGCTTGAGTCTCTCAACAATCTGGCAAACAACGGCCGCGTGAATCCCGCCGTGGCAAAGATCGCTGGCATGCTGGGAATCCGCGTGGTCGGAAGCGCCGAGAACGGCGAGCTTGACCCGCGCAACAAGGTTCGCGGCGAGCGCAAGGCCCTGAGCACCATCCTCAAGGAGATCACCGCAAAGGGCTACGCAGGCGGCAAGATCCGTATTGCGCACGTGTTCAACGAGGAGGCAGCTCTTAAGCTGAAGGGCATGATCGAAGAGGCCTTCCCCGCTGCTCAGGTGAAGATGAACGCAACGCGCGGCCTCGACAGCTTCTACGCCGAGCGCGGCGGTCTGCTGATCGGCTTCGAAACGAAGTAACGTCACGAGCCGTAAGGACGCCGAAAAACACCCAGGCGCGAATCGCCCACAAGCGCCAAGTGACACCCAGGTGCGAAGTAACGTCAGGCAAACCATGTAAACGAAAAGCCCGCATATGCGGGCTTTTCTTGTGCCTAAATCAAGGTTGTAAAAGTTAAGGTCGCAGGACAGCAGCACCCCACCAGTCAAGGTCACAGAACGGCGACACCCCCGCCAACGCTCCCCTAGAGCGTCCCCC
>JAFYTB010000300.1 GCA_017559045.1 Eggerthellaceae bacterium
GGGCCGCGGCAGATCGGATTTGATCTAGCAAAATTGATTCATCTTTTCGATCTTTTAAAGAATCGACAAGGTCAAGAATGTCAAAGCTGACATTCGAATTTTCATTCGAAATTCCATCACAGTATCCGGTTTTCAAGGTACCGAGCACTCTCTCTGAGGCTCTTTTCGCTTCGCTTTCGTGCGACGCGCAAGGAGATATATTATCTTGATTTCAACTCGCCGTCAAGAACTTTTTTTCGAAATCTCAAAGTTTTTTTCGGTGAAGTTGTCATCCGCTGCTTTGCAGCGCCCCTCTCCTCAAGTGGGAGTTAGTATATTAATTGTTTCTAATACGTAATGCAAGAACTATTTTCTAATTTCTTAAATTATTTTTTAAACGGCCTATCCGGCCTCTTCCTCCCCTTTTGAACTCCCTTTGGCGCAAACCGAACATCCACAGCAACTGATTAGCGCCCCAGAAACAAGCAAGAGCGCCAGATGAACTGAACCCCGAGGTCTAGTTCAAGAGGCGCCCTTGGACTTATGTAGCCCACTTACTTATATACATATATATAAGTAGTGTTTGGTTTGGTTTGGCTTGGCTTGGTTACCGCTTAGACAAGCTTCACGAACTTACGCTTGCCAACCTGGATGATTGCACCAGCAAGCAGAGACGGATCAACGTTGTAAGACTTTGCAGCAAGAGCCTCACCGTTGACCTTAACGCCGCCGCCATCAATAAGGCGACGAGCCTCGCCGGCGCTCTGAGCCAGACCGGCATCAGCGAGCAGCTTCGCTACGTACACAAGACCCTCGTCGTTGGGGGTAAGGTCTGCAGCGAACTCCGGGATGTCATCCGGAATAGCATGCTGCTTGAAAACGAGGTCGAACTGAGCCTCGGCAGCCTCAGCAGCCTCAGCGCTGTGGTATGCCCCAACGATGTTGCGAGCAAGAGCGCGCTTAACCTTGTTGGGATGCAGCGTGTCGTTTGCGAGACCCTCTTCGATGACGTCGATCTCGTCAACCGAAACCGTAGATGCCAGGCGATAGTACTTCACCATGATCTCGTCAGGGATAGACATGATCTTGCCGAACATATCAGCGGGCTCATCGTTGACGCCAACATAGTTGCCATAGCTCTTGGACATCTTCTTGACGCCATCCGTGCCCTCGAGAAGCGGGAGCGTGAGGCAAACCTGCGGCTCCATGCCCATCTTCTCCATCAGCTCGCGGCCAGCAAGCAGGTTGAACAGCTGGTCGGTACCGCCGAGCTCAACGTCAGACTCGATGACGACGGAGTCGTATGCCTGCATAACGGGATACAGGAACTCATGAAGGCTGATGGGAAGGTTCGAGGTGTAACGATTATGGAAGTCATCGCGCTCGAGGATGCGGGCAACGGTGAAGTTGCTCGTGAGCTTCAGCAGACCCTCCATGTTAAGGGCGAAAATCCACTCAGAGTTATAGCGAAGCGTGGTCTTCTCCGGATCGAGCACCTTGAAAGCCTGCTCGACATAGGTCTTTGCGTTAGCCATGATCTGCTCATGGGTAAGCTGCGGACGCGTAGAGTTACGGCCGGACGGGTCGCCAATAAGTGCGGTGCCATCGCCGATGATGAGCGTAACGCGATGACCGAGGTCCTGGAACTGACGCAGCTTGCGCAGCGGAACCGCATGGCCCAGATGAATATCGGGAGCCGTGGGGTCAACGCCAAGCTTAATGTTCAGCGGCTTGCCGCGCTTGAGCTTCTCAAGCAGGGCGGACTCGGGCACGATCTGAGCTGCGCCCGACTTAACAATATGAAGCTGTTCTTCAGCAGAAAGCATGATGTTCCTCTTTCGTCGATCAACAAGCGAGAAGTTTAACATACTCACTTATATATATGTATGCGTGCAGCACCCGCACGGAGGGCGAGTCTCTTAGGAAACGCCCCTGAACAAGTGGCCGCTGGTAGCATTCGGCATCTTTGCAACCGAGTTGCCGTCATCCTGGGCAACCTTCAGCGCACGAACAACACGGCCCACAGCCTGAGCTGCCTCTTCAGTGTTCATGAGCGTGGTGTCAACCATGAACGACGAGATACCTGCTGCGAGAAGGTCGGGCATTGCATGAGCAACGTCGAGCTGCACGCTGTTGTACAGATGGCTTCTGCCGAACAGGTCGGTCACCACGGGGAAGTCGAAGCCCTTACGGTCCCTCAGATAATGGGGGCTCTTACGGCGAGGACAGGTCGAGCATTCCTGATTGCACGGACCCTGGCTCATAAGGAGGCAGTGCTCGGTAACCATGAGCTCCTGCGTACCGATAACGGTAAGACCAAGCTCAACCGGACTCTCCTGAGCAAGTTCGCGGATCTGAGCAAGCGTCAACTCGGGCGACAGCCAAACGCACTTCGCGCCAAGCGAGTACGCGGTCTCAAGAGCAAGGCGGTTGGTGACGGGCACGTGGGATCCAAGCTCGAACTCAGCGCCAATCTCGCCGGCAATCTGCATGGCGCCCAAGCTCTCAACGAAGAGACGCTTGTCTTCCTCTGCATACTTCCACACCGAGAAGTCAACGGCAGCCTCGCGAGCAAGACCCACAGGATCATGGTCGATCGTCGGAATAGCCGTCACGCACTGCTTCGGATAGCCCGCCTGCTCGGCAGTTCCGGAAAGCTGACCCGCAATGGCGGCCTCGCCGCGACGGTAATTCAGCGCAGGGACGATCACGACATCTGCTCCTGCACGCTTTGCAGCACGAGCGCAAGCGGGGTTGGTTGCCCATGCGACCACACGGCAGCCTCGCACACGAGCCTCGGGAAGAATCTCACGTGCGGAAACCCTCGACAGCGTGCGTGCCTTCTTGGCGCGAAGGATTTCCTCCGTCAGAAGCTCGAGCGCCTCAGCGCGAACGTGATGCAGCTGGGAGAAACCAATGCCTGCACCCTCGTCCAGGAAGATATCAAGATCCTCGATGACGTAAGGCGTGGTACCAAGCCTGTCAACATGAGCGCGAACGTCGTCAAGGGAGACGGCCTTGGTGCGAGCGGGCTCAACGATAGGACCGCGCGCCTCGCCAATGATGGGAAGGCCATCTTCGGTCTCATAGCCAACCGCCTCAAAGGA
>JAFYTB010000301.1 GCA_017559045.1 Eggerthellaceae bacterium
GTGACAGCAGCTACGAGCCCATCCGTCAGCTAACTCCGCCCCTCAAGTGTCACATACCCTCGTCGCACCCCGCTTTTCCAGGTGTCATCTCCTCGTTGGAAAATGTTATAAAACAAGTAACAAATAGTCCTCGCATTTCAAAATAAATGTTGCTAGAATAGTAGCAATTAAGGTGCGCTGTCGAAACCGCACATGGATCATGAAGGTTTTGGCGCTCGCGGTGGACTAATGCAGGATGTAACCCGCGCATGCCAAAGCCCTCAGAAAAGAAAGAGGGAGGTGCAGAATGGAAGCCATCTTCGACGTGACTCTACTGTCGAGGCTTCAGTTTGCCTTTACCGCGGTGTTCCACTACTTCTTCGTCCCGCTGTCTATTGGCCTGGGTCTGATCCTGGCTATTTTCGAGACGAAGGCCTACCGTTCCCGCAAGCCGGAGGATGTAGCCGCGGCCAAGTTCTGGGTGAAGATCTTCACCACAACCTTTGCCATCGGTGTTGCCACGGGCATCACCATGGAGTTCTCTTTTGGCACCAATTGGGCCGATTATTCTCGCTTCGTAGGCGATATTTTCGGAGCTCCGCTGGCTGCTGAAGCTCTGTTCGCATTCTTCCTCGAGTCGGTCTTCTTGGGCGTGCTCGTGTTCGGCCGTAATAAGGTTTCGCCGAAGTTCTACATGATTGCTGCATGGCTCGTGTTCTTCGGCTCCTGCCTTTCGGCGCTCTGGATCCTTATCGCTAACTCGTGGATGCAGACGCCCGCCGGTGCCGAGCTCGCCCTTGATGGCAGCAAGGCCGTCATCAGCGATTTCTTCGCAGCTGCCTTCAATCCCTCGACGGTTCCGCGTTATGGTCACACGGTGACGGCGGTTCTTACGATGGGCTCCTTCACCTGCATGGCCGTCGGCGCGTTCTATCTCATGAAGGGCCGCTACCAGGAGTTTGCCAAGAAAGCCGTCAAGATCGGTGCGGCAGCCGGCCTGGTTAGCACCTGCGTCCTGCTGGTGTTCGCTCACTCCTCTGCGGTAGTGGTTGCGGAAGAGCAGCCCACCAAGCTGGCAATGATGGAGGGTATGTACGAGTCAGAGGCGCCTGATCTGTACCTCTTCGGTTGGGTTGATGAGGAGAGCCAGGAGGTTATCACCCCGTTCTCCATTCCCGGCGGAACGAGCTTCCTCGCAACGGGTTCTTTCGATACTGAATTCCCTGGTCTGAATGATCTTGCTGAAACTGACAAATATGGCGATATCGTCATCGAGGACCTTCCTGTGAACCTCGTCTTCCAGAGCTATCACCTGATGGTTGCGATGTTCGGCATGATTGCACTTACGCTCATCCTCGCGTTCCTGACTCTGCGCAAGAGCAAGGTTGCTTCCAATAAGTGGGTTCAGCGCCTGTTGATGATTAGCCCGCTCTTCCCGTTCGTGGCAATTCAGTCTGGCTGGATCACCGCGGAGATGGGTCGTCAGCCTTGGGTTGTCTACCCCTCGACTTCCGGCCCCGATGGCGTCAGCCTTCTGACCATCGATGGCGTGTCGGCTTCGGTTACGGGTGTTGAAGTGGCCATTACGCTGGCTCTGTTCCTGGCCATCTACCTGCTTCTCTTTGTTGCTTGGATTCGATTGGTCTCCGGCCTTATCAAGAAGGGTCCCGAGATCGAGGTGGCTCCGGCAGGTGCAGAAAGCGCCGACGCTGCAGGTCTGTTCTCAACTGGCTTTGGCGTTGGTTCGGCTTCTTCGAAAGGCGGTGAGTAGCTGTGGAGGCAACTTTCTTCCAGGTGCTCTGGTACTTCCTGATCTTTGTCTTGATCGCAGGCTATTTCGTGCTCGACGGCTTTGACCTTGGCGCCGGCGTGCTTTATCCGATTCTCGCGAAGGACGAATCCGAGAAGTCGATTATTCGTCGCAGTATTGGCCCTGTGTGGGATGGCAACGAGGTGTGGCTTCTCACGGCAGGAGGTGCGTTGTTCGCAGCTTTTGCTCCGGCGTACGCGACCACCTTCTCGGGCTTCTATCTAGCGGTTATGCTCGTTCTGTTCGGCCTGATCGTTCGCGCGGTTTCACTTGAGTTCCGCGCCCATGATCCGGCGTGGGCACGTGTGTGGGATATCTGCTTCTTTGTCGGCTCTCTGCTTCCTGCGCTGCTGCTCGGCGTTGCGGTTGGCAACATCTTTGCGGGCATTCCGATGGATGCGGCGGGCGACTATGCGGGTATTCCGCTCCTGGGTCTGATCACTCCCTTTACGCTGCTCACTGGCGTTCTTGGCCTTGTTATGTTCCTCGCGGCCGGCGCTTCCTGGATTGCTCTCAAGGCTCCGAAGCCCTCTGCCCTGCAGGAGCGCGCTGCCAAGTTGCGCACCCCGCTGCAACTTGCTTCGCTGGCCCTGTTCGTCGTGGTTACCGTGTTTGTATTTGCGGTGGTAAAACCCGAGATGGTCGCTGGTTTGGGTATCGTGCGCATCCTGTTTGCCGTCCTGATCGTTGCAGCGCTCGTGGCAGCAGTGGTTTTCGGCGCGAAGAAGAACTGTGATCTTGGCTCCTTTATCGCTCAGAGTACCGGCGCGGTTAGCCTCGTGGGCCTGATGGCCACCTCGATGTTCCCGAACCTCGTGGTCGCATCGGCTGGAAGCGTCGGCCCCGCAATCACGCTTATGAGCGCGGCGGCGGGCGAGAGCACACTTCTGTGGATGACTGTTTTCACCGTTGTCGGTCTGCCCTTTGTGCTTGTGTACCACGTGCTTATCTATCGTACGTTCCGAGGTCGCGTGGAGGCATAGCCTAACGTGGATCGGGTACCTGATTTGGGTTGAGGCTCGGCATCGACGCCTGATTAGGGCAACCCGCACTTACTTTACTTTCCCCTTTCCTGCGGCAGCGCCCCTCCATAGTGAGGGGCGCTGCTGTTTGAAGTGGTCCATCGGGTCGTGTGCTAAAACCTGACTGTAAATAGCGAGATAGGGGAGTGCTTAACCTTGTGGCTTGATTGTGAATAGGGCCTCTGTTCTGGGATTATCTCTTGCATAGGGTAAGGGCCGAAATTATAATTTAACGGTTTGAAATTAATGCGCGGATTGGCCGCGCGTGAACCGAAGGGAATAATCGTGGCTATCTCCACCGCAGATTTCAAGAACGGCATGTGCATCGAGTACAACGGCAAGCTGTGCGTCATCGTTGAGTTCCAGCATGTTAAGCCGGGCAAGGGCGGCGCTTTCGTCCGCACCAAGCTTCGCGACATCAAGACCGGTCGTGTTGTTGACTACACCTTCAACTCTGGCACCAAGTTTGACCAGGTTCGCCTTGAGACCAAGAAGATGCAGTACCTGTACAACGACGGCGTTGACTACAACTTCATGGACAACAACACCTTCGAGCAGATCGCTATCGCTGCTGAGGTCGTTGGCGACGCTGCTAAGTGGCTGAAGGAGAACGACGAGGCATCCCTGCTCTATGCTGCTGATGAGCTCATCAGCCTCGAGCCGCAGATGTTCGTTGAGCTCGAGGTCACCGAGACCGAGCCGGGCTTCAAGGGCGACACCGTTCAGGGTTCCACCAAGCCGGCTACCATGGAGACTGGTGTTACCATCCAGGTTCCGATGTTCATCGAGATCGGCGATGTTCTGCAGATCGACACCCGCGACGGCCGTTTCGTCAAGCGCGTGTAACTCTCTGCAGTAAACCGCATCACTTTATATGTGACGAAGACCCGCCATCGGCGGGTCTTCTGCATTTGCAGGTGGTGATGCTTAGGGGGCGTGGAGAGCGTGCCACTCAATCTCCGTCCCTTGTTTGGCGCACGTCCCTTATCTGGCGCATCTTCCGTCTCGCCAGTAGCGCAACAATAAAGAAGGCTCGCCGATCGGCGAGCCTTCGAATGCGTTGTGTCTCAGTGCTATTTAGGCTTGGTACTTGCCAGCGGCAGAGCCGAGGACGATCATGCTAACGCCGCGGACAGCGACCATGATGGAGAACATGGAGGCAAGGAACACGGGGAACATGAACAGAATGACGCTGCCCATGATGTTCACGATGCCCGAGACAAGCGTCCAGCTCCAAGAGCTGAGCTTGATCTGACGCATTTTAATAGCGGCGACAAACTCATATGCGCCCAAGACGAAGAAGCACAGGGCGACAAGCCACGGAATGACTGCTGCGCTAGCAAGCGGGTGCAGCAGCATCATGAGGCCGACGACAACGTCGAGGACGGCGTAAAGCAGCGTCCAGATGGAGGCATTATTGGCGTTGCGCAGCTTGATGAACGAAATGACGTTGCCGATACCGGAAACAAGGAACGCGGCGCCAGCGAATGTGGCAACAGTGATAAGCGTGAAGCCCGGGAAAGCGGCGATGGCGGCCGCGCAGACGATCATGATGATGCCGGCGGCGATAAGTGCCCAGTCTCGTTTTGCCTTAACGTCGGTCATAAATGTCTCCTAATAGCTAATGACGGGCTGCAGATTAATGGACTGCAGCCCGTCGGTATCTGCAGAGCCCAATCATACTAGATATTGATCGGGCTCTGCGGCTATTGCTTTATTCCTGAATCTCGATCGCGGTGACCTTGACCCAATAGATGATGTCCTTGCCTGCCAGCGGATGGTTGAAGTCAAGCGTAGCAACCTGGTTCTCGATCTCGAGGACGCGTGCAGGGATGGGCTTAGAGCTGCGGGGCGTGGTCCAAGCGATGGTCTCGCCGACGGGCATGTTGGCGCCGTTGGGAATCTTAAAGGTGGGAACCTTCTGGACAGCATCCCAATCGTACTCGCCGTATGCGTCAGCAGCGGCGATCTCGAGCGTGCGCTCCTCGCCGACTTCCATCTGATCGAGGGCATCCTCGAGCACGCGCATGACCTGACGACGGCCGATGATGATGTGATGTGCCTCACCGTTGCAGTCGTCGAACACAGTTCCGTCAGGCAGAGAACCCTTGTACTGGAAGAAGACAATCTTCTTTCTCATGGCAACTCCTTACACGTATTCTTATATAGAAAGAAGCTGAACGAACAATCGTCTTCGAAATCGAGGACGTGCGTCCAGCTTCCCTGTGGATTATTTTATTTGTCATGCCGTGAATTCACGGCGACATAACGGCTTAGTGCCAGCGCTGAGAGGTCAGGAAGAAGCCCTGGGTCGGGGTGATCTCGCTGTCGTCATCAACGAGCGAAGCGGCAAGCTCTTCAGCATTTCCACAAATCTCGCTAACGGGAGCCTTAATCTCTTCCTGCTCCTCCGGTGCCTTGATCTCGTCAGTCATCGCGATCCTCCTTTTTAGATTTGCCTTACAGCTTTTCTTGGTCAGGAAGCGCACAGGGGAAATAGCGAGAGCTAGTCATGCTAGTGCGGCTTCTTAGGGACGATTCTAGGCATAGCGGGATATAGTGCCTATCGGATAGGAAGTATGATTTGTCATACCGATATCGAACTTATCCCCCGATAGGAAAAATAAGCCCTGACCCCTATTGTTTTCCTCGCAGAAATAGCCGTTTTGAAAGGGGGACGAAGTTATATGTCTAACCAGGAGGGCGCACGCCCCGAAGCTGCAGGTGAGCAGAAGATTCGCTACCAGAATCCCATTCTCGTAGGCGTTGTTCTGCTGTTTGCAGGCATCTCCGTTGCAATGATTCAGTACAAGGTTCCCACCATCATGACTTCGCTTATGGCGGAGTTCTCGATGAACGCGGAAGCTGCTTCCTGGCTCATGTCCATCTTCACGCTCATGAGCATTTTCTTCGCCATTCCCGCCGGTACGCTTGCGCAGCGTTATGGTGCGAAGCGCATGATGATCGTCGCTTCGGGCATCGCAATCGTAGGTTCCATCATCGGCCTTCTCTCTGGCACCAGCGCTGTTCTCATTGCCTCTCGTGCTATTGAGGGTATTGCTCTTACTATTCTGACCACTTGCGGTCCGATCATCGTTCAGCAGAACGTTCGTCCCGAGAAGATCGGCACCACCATGGGCGTGTGGGGCATCTGGGGTTGCCTGGGTTCCACCATTGCCGCAGTGCTCACTCCCACCATCTTCGAGACCATGGGCTTCTCCGGCTTGTGGATTGCATACGCTGTCGTTGCCGCTGTTGCTGCCGCCGTTGTTCTCTTTGTCATCAAGGACCGTGGCCTGAACCTCTCTGAGGCTCTCGAGGCCAGCGCTGAGGCATCTGCCCAGGCTGCAAAGCCGCGTTACAGCGAGATCATCAGCAAGGATGTCATCCTGTTCTTCATCGGCTTCGCTATCTTCAACATCTGCCTTCTCGCAATCCTCGCATTCGTGCCCACCATTCTGCAGATGCAGAACTTCGATCCTACGCTCTCTGGCTTCATCAGCACGGCTCCGATGCTTCTTTCCATCATCTCCTCGCCGCTGTTTGGTGTGATCTCCGACAAGATCGGTCGCGTTAAGCCTCTGCTGGCTCTGGCTATGCTGGTTATGGGCCCCTGCACCTTCCTCCTGTACACCAACACTGGTGCACTTCTGTGGGTTGCCGTTGTCATCATGGGTCTCATCGGCATGGGCGGCGTTGGCATGTTCCTCTCCGGCTTTGCCAAGCTTCTTCCTCGTCCCGAGCTTGCATCCATCGGCATGGGCGTTATGGTTACGGTTCAGGGTCTCGGCCAGTTCCTCGGTACCTTCCTTGTTCAGGGTCTGCTGGGCGCTGATCTGACTAACTGGTTCTTCGCTGGCGCTGTGCTTATGGTGCTTGGCTTCGTTGGCACCGCAGCTCTTATGCTCACCAAGATGAAGTAGTTTCGCTTTGCAGGTTTGCTCCTGCGGGCTCGCGGCTCCTGAGCCGTATTTGAAATAGCATGCATGTAAAGCCCGGGTATTTTGCTCGGGCTTTTTTGCGTTGATGATCTATTTGCAATCTGCTTTGCACGAAAAAAGAGAGATGTCTAAGCGCGAATGCTACATAGAACGAGTTATTTATGCATGGGGTATGAGGAAATGGAAGTATTCATACGAGAAGTACGATAGCATTAACAAGCTGCGCGTCGCTAATCTAGCGATGTTTGAAAATTGCTTCTGTTTGTGATTATTCGCATCAACGGAAGCGATCATATGGTTTTCCAAAGCGTACGGAAGAAATTAAATTTATCTGGGGGGTCTTCCTATGAGCTTTTCTCAAATTGAGGGTACCGAAATGCCGGAGAATGAGGTTCGTAAACCCATAGGGTCGAACGAAGGCGATTTCGAGATGGTCGTTGTAGACGGTTTCCTCGGATTCGGTTTGTCGATGGGCTGCGCCATTCTGGCGATGTGCTTCAACATGTACGGCGCGCATGAAGCGCTTCTGTCGAGTATGATGCTCGTCTCTAGCGTCATACTTGTCGCAGTTTTGATGTTCCTAGGTAGATTCTTCACTGATTCGTTCAGTGCGCCTCAGGGTAGTACGCTTCTTCTTGCCGGTTATATCGTCGGCTTTGTTGCAAGCCTTTTATGTCTGATTTTCGGACTGCATGAGGTAGGCTCGCTTTTCTCTGGCTTGGCGCTGGTTGCCACCTTGTTCTTGTATGGAAAGTTCCTTGGCAGCCTCGATCGCCGCATTCTCATGGTCCTGTTCTCGGCGATCTTTATCTTTGCTGGTTTCACCATCGTCATGCTGGTGACGCTTTCCACGTGGTTTAAGCTTGCGCCCCTTGTCGGTGCAACGCTGCTTGGCGGTATGGTCACCGTTCTCTTCTACAGGAAGAAGGCCGAGTACAACTGCTTTGGTAATGCCGCCGAGTCTAAGAGCCGCAGCATCCAGGTGAAGGGCAGCAACCACTCTCTCGTGCTTATCGGTTTCATGCTCGGCTCGGTTGCCCTCATTCCCGGTGTTGGCGTTGAGGGCGACATGATCGTTCTCGCATTTGGTGCATCTATGGGCGTTGCGGGCATTCTTTCGCTGCTGCTCGGCCAGATCAACGAGCGTATGTACAAGGAGTCCATGCTCAAGAGCTGCGCTCTCGTCATCACGATTCTTTTCCTGTTCATCCCTATTGTTCCTCCGATGATCAGGCTGCTGTTTGTGTCCCTGCTGCTCTGCCATGTGTGGCTTAACATCATCATCGTTGTGAATGCTGTCGTTGAGACGTCTCGCTTCAATCAGATCAATCCCATCTGGCTTATGGGTAATCAGGGTGGCGTACTGTTCGTCGGCTTTATGATCGGCTGCGCTCTTTACGCTACGGGCGCCGTTCTGCAGAGCCAGTACGAATACGCTCTCTATATCGCTATCATGGTCGGCGTGATCGCCTGCACCTACATGCAGATTCAGGCTAACTACCAGGCTTATCCCTTCGAGCCCGTTATCGAGACTACGCCTGAGGAGCAGGCGCTTTCTCAGGAAATCACTGAGCGTAGCGGTCAGCGCAAGACGCTGTATCAGAAGAAGCGCCAGTATGCGTGCGAGTTGTATGCGCTCTCTCCGCGCGAGCGAGAGATCCTTCTTACGCTGCTCAAGGGCCGCGATGCCAAGTACATCATGGACACGTTCTACATTTCTCAGTCTACGGCTAAGACGCATATCTACAACATCTATCGTAAGTTCGACGTTCATTCCCGTCAGGAGCTTCTCGACTTCATTGAGGAGATCGAGCTGCCTCCCGAGGAGCTTCTTGACGTTGCTCCGGAGGGGGACGAGGAGATCTAGTCCCGTCAGCTTCTCGATCTAGTCCTCTCATGTTTTGGTCGCAATGCATAAGACTTTGTTTTGTATGCATGTATGACCGAAAAGGCCCACCATCGTTTTCTTTGATCGAAAACATGCCTTTTATCTGGTGTTTTAGGATGCTTCATACTCGAAGTCTGATCCTCGAAAACATGCTCAACCTTTCGAATTCAGGCTTTTTACGCACGTATTTCCGATGGTCGAGTGTATGCGTGCGCAGTAAGGTGCCAACATCCCATGTTGTGCGACATGGGATGCAAGACATTGTCGCGATGGGGTTATTGCGACAAAGGGGAACAAAGTGGGTTTAACGTAATTTGAGGAGGAATTATGTCTGAGAAGGCTCTCGACAAGTCGAAGTGCATAGACGGCAGCTACGGCTGGATCGTTGTTCTCTTCACCATGCTTGTCGGCTTCGTGCCCGGTTCTAACATGGCAAAGGCCATCGCACTCGCTCCCGTCGTGTGCGAAAACTTCATGATCGGCCCTGACACCTTCGGCGTCGTCGTCGCAGCGTTCTACATCATGGGCTTCATCATGGCATTCCCGACCACTGGTCTGGTCAACAAGTGGGGTATGAAGGTCTCCGTCGCCATCGCTGTTGGCTGCGGCGTCGTCGGCTCCGTTGTCGGTGCTATGTCCGGTACCAACGCCACCATGTTCATCGTCTCCCGCGTTATCGAGGGTGCTTCCTTCGGTATCATGGGCGTTGTTGGCGCTTCTTCTATCGGTCCTTGGTTCTCGCCTGCTAAGCGTTCTCTCCCGCTGTCCATTTGGTCCATGTGGGTTGCAGTCTGCATGTGCGTTTGCCCGATTATGTTCGGTTGGCTCGTTGAGTCCATGGGCGTCTCCTGGCAGGGCATCTGGTGGGGCGCTGCTGTCTACGACCTCGTAGTCGGCATTCTGTTCATCGTCTTCTACAAGAAGCCGCTCGACCTCGACGCAGCTGCTGCTTCCGCCGAGGGTGAGGCTGCTGGCCAGGCAAGCATCAAGCGCGCTCTCAAGAGCCCGATGCTGTGGGCACTTGCTCTTATCTTCCTGTTCGACGAGGCTGCCTTCATGGCTATCAACGGCTTCATCGTCACCTACCTGAATGGCGAGCTGGGCGCTTCTCTGGTTCTCGCAAACGCCATCTTCTCCCTGTTCGGCTTCATGGGCGCTATCACCCCGCCGATCTCCGGTTGGATCACCCAGAAGTTCAACAACCATCGTTGGATGCTTCTCGTCGGTCTGGTTGTCGCAGTTGTCTACACGGCTCTCGTCTTCAACCTCAAGGATCCGATGCTGTACTATCCGCTGTCCATCTTCGCTGGTATCGTCGGTGGCTGCGTCCCGTCCATCATTTGGCAGTTCACCCCGAACACTGTTGAGACCGCTGACATCCCGGCTGCTAACGCCTTCATGGCATTCACGCAGAACGTCGGTATGACCATTGGTGCTCTCATCATTGGCAACGCCATCACCATCTGGGGTTGGGGTATGGGCTCCCTCATCGGTATGCTCCCGCTCTACATCATCTGCCTCATCATCTTCTTCGTCTTCGGCGTCCAGAAGAAGCTCAAGCTCTAATAGCGCTTACTTAGCACAGATTAGGCATTCATGGACTACCGCCCTTTCGGGGGCGGTAGTCCTTTTTTTGTCTACTTAGGCTCTGATCAGGGGAAATGTAGGTGCGAAAACAGCCTCTAATGAGGCTCTAGGACATGGAGTATGAGGGATTTTAGACCCTAAATGAGATTTCCTCATTCATGTACGATTCTCAACTCCTGGGGTCTAAACGTATCTTACGGACAAGCGCTTTGTTCCTCATGTCAAATGCGCTCCGTCGGGCTGGGTTTTCTCTCCGGTTCGACGACTGGAGTCTCTTCTCGCACAGCGAAATAGGCGAGAGTTTTATTTCGCGAAGAGTCTCTAAGGAAAAGAACCCGAAAAGGAGGAAAGACCGATGTGTTTTAGACCTGCATCTATCGAGCAAGAGGTAAGGTGCCCCGAGTGCGGCACGAAGTGCGGCCCCCAGGATACGGCATGCCCGAAGTGTGGTTACACCGTCGAGCAGGCTGACAGCCCTTACTTCATCCCCGGTGCTGGCGCTCCTGGTATGCCCGCTGCTCCTGGCGCACCTGGCGCACCTGGCGCTCCCGGCGCTCCCGCAATGCCGCCTATGCCGAAGGCTCCCGGTCAGTAAGTTTAGGCGAATTTCCTCAGCAGCCTAAATGGCTGTGAATTAGGGGTTAAGCTCCCTCCTCGGGGGCTTGAAACAACAAATAGCAAGAAGAGGAGAAGGCATGAAGATTTTCAAAGGACAAGGCACTGCCGACCTCGGCAAGCCTTGGCGCTTCGAAGAAGATGGTCTGACTGTCACCCGTGGTTGTGCTTGGTCGCCTCCGGGCTGCCACCCCACCGGCTGCGGCATCAAGACCTACGTCAATGCTGAAGGTGAACTTGTTAAGATCGAGGGTGACGAGAATCACCCGATCACCAACGGTCGTCTTTGCGTCCGTTGCCTCACTATCCGTGATTACGTTTACAATCCGGACCGTGTTCTGTATCCGATGAAGCGCGCTCGCGAAGACCGTGGTCTGAACAAGTGGGAGCGCATCACCTGGGACGAGGCTTATGACACCATCGCCGAGAAGGTCGCCTACTACAAGGAGAACTACGGCGCTGAGTCCATCCTCATCATGGGCGGCACCGGTCGCGAGGGCGGCCCCATGCTCCCGGCTTATGCACATGCTTGCATCGGTACCCCGAATGACTGCTACACCCAGTCCGGTTACTCTTGCTACATTCCGCGCGTTGCTGGCACCACCTACGTTCTCGGCGCAACCTATCCCGAGATGGACTACGCAGGCGGTCTGCCCGGTCGTTATGACGATCCGATGTTCAAGCTCCCTGAGCTGATCGTCTTCTGGGGCAAGGAGCCCCTGCCGTCCAACGGCGACGGCCTGTTCGGCAATGCTGCTATCGACATGATGCGTCGCGGCTCCAAGCTCATGAGCATCGACCCGCGCGTCAACTGGGTTGCAACCCGCGCTGACTGGCATCTCCGCCTCCGCCCCGGCACCGACGCTGCTCTGGGTATGGCAATGCTCAACGTCATCATCTCCGAGAAGCTGTATGACGAAGAGTTCGTTACCAAGTGGTGCTACGGCTTCGAGCAGCTCGCTGAGCGCGTTGCTACCATGCCGGCTGAGAAGGCTGCTGAGATCTGCGGCCTCACCGCTGAGGAGATCATCGAGGCTGCTCGCGTTTACGCAAACGCTAAGCCCGCTCAGATCGCTTGGGGTCTGGCAATCGACCAGAAGTCCAACGGCGTTCAGGCAGGTCACTGCATCCTCGCCCTCCAGGCAATTACCGGTAACATCGACATCCCCGGTGGCCAGCTCATCGGCGACGTCAACGACGGCCTCGAGCTTGGCTTTGGTTGGAACAACCTCGGTCCCGAGCTCCAGTCCAAGATCCTTGGCATCAAGGAATACCCGGCATACGTCGGTCTAGTTCTGAGCGCACAGTGCGACATGGTTCTCGACGCTCTCGAGGCTGGCGACGACGCTAAGTACTATCCCTTCAAGATGGGTGGCTTCGAGGATACCAACTTCCTCGCTGGTACTTGCGCTGCTCAGCCGAAGCGTTGGCATGACGCTATGGTTAAGAACCTCGAGTGGTGCTTCGGCATCGACGTTTGGCTGACCCCGACCATCCAGGCATGCTGCGAGATGTTCCTCCCGCTGTCCACCACGGTCGAGCATGACACCGTCGTTTACACTCACTATGGCGCATCCCCGATCATGGCTGGTGCTGTCAACAAGACCATCACCGTCGGCGATTGCAAGGGCGACTGCGAGATCATGTACGAACTCGGCAAGCGCTGCATGCCCATCAACTTTGACAAGTACAAGGACTACTACGACTTCCTGGCTGACTATCGTCTGGGCTACAAGAAGACCTTCGAAGAGCTCCGCGAAGAGGTCGTCCACCAGAAGACCGAGATGTGCGGCTACAAGAAGTACGAGACCGGTCGCCTGCGTCCGGACGGCAAGCCGGGCTTCAACACCCCGACCGGCCGTGTCGAGCTGTACTCCACCATGTTCCGTCAGTTCGGCGAGGACCCGCTGCCCTACTACATGGAGCCGCAGCTGTCCCCCGTCTCTACTCCTGAAGAGTTCGAGAAGTATCCGTTCGTGCTCACCACCGGTGCTCGTACCTACTGCTACTTCCATTCCGAGGGCAAGCAGATCCCGTACCTGCGTGAGATGAATCCCGATCCGCTGATCGAGATCAACCCGAAGGATGCTCTGAAGTACGGCGTCGCCGACGGCCAGTGGGTCGAGGCTGAGAGCCCGTTCGGCAAGTGCGTCCTCAAGGCTAAGGTTTCCCAGATCGTGAAGCCCGGCGTCGTGCATGCTCAGCACGGCTTCTGGTTCCCCGAGAAGGACGCCGAGGAGCCCTGCCTGTACGACGTTTGGCGCTCCAACATCAACGAGCTCATCCCGCACTTCTATGTTGGCAAGCTCGGCTTTGGTGCTCCCTTCAAGTGCATGATCTGCTCCATTAAGCCCATTGCAGAGAACTACGATACGGACATGATGGAAGTTTGGGATCGTTTCGGAAAGCTGGTGATCTAAATGACGGCATACGGTCTGCTCATTGATTACGAATATTGCTCTGGCTGCCAGTCTTGCGAGGTTGCCTGCAAGGAAGAGCACAAGATTCCTGTAGGCCAGTGGGGCATCCGTGTCCTCGACGACGGTCCGTGGGAGTGCGCGGACGGCAAGTTCAACTGGAACAAGATTCCGACTCCGACCCGTCTTTGCGACCTGTGCGCTGAGCGCACCGCAAAGGGCAAGCAGCCTTCCTGCGTGCATCACTGCCTGACCGGCTGCATGATGTATGGCACCGTTGAGGAGCTCGCCAAGGAGCTCGAGGAGAAGCCGAACCAGGTTCTCTTCGTTCCGAAGCCCTATCAGTACTAAGAAGGGCTTAAAGCGATCACTCTGATCGTATAAGTTTGCGAAGAGGGCTCGGGCTTGAAAAAGTTCGGGCCCTCTTCTGCCTCAGGTGCGCAGCGAAGATGGAGGAGGTTGCGCACCGGAGAACACGATGTCCTCCGTCCCCGTTACCGACCAAGGGGGTATGTATGGGAGAAGCAAGGATCGAGGCTCTGAAGGCAAAGGGTGCTGCCTTTGAGGAAGAGCTTGAAGATCGCTATGAAAACTACGCTATCATCTCGCGTTTGTTCCGCGAGGAGATCGACAAGGAGCTCCTTTCCGATCTCTGCGAAAGCCCGGCGGTTGAGCCTGTCGGACAGGCTGACTTCGACGAGGGATACGGTCGTATTCGCACTTATCTCGATGGCGTCGAGGATGTCGCCAAAAAGAAGTCTGAGCTTGCCATCGATTACGTGAACACGTTCCTTGGCTACGGA
>JAFYTB010000302.1 GCA_017559045.1 Eggerthellaceae bacterium
AGGCTTCTCGAAGCGCCGGAATTGATTCGATGGGTCGCAAAGACCATCTCGTTGACAATGCGGGTTTCGAGAGAGTTTGCCCTGGGTTCTTTGGTGGGCAGGATGTCGTCTGTGCTTTCGAGACCATGTGTTCTACGAAGCGAGCGTCTTCTCTGGGCGCTCTCTATTTTCTTCTGCAGACCCCTTCCTCCGATAAAGCCGGTGATTCCCCCAAATAGGCAAACAAGTGCGGGGAGTGCAAGATCAAAAGCCGCGTTCATCTCAGGGCTCCTCGATATGCAGCATTTTCCGAACAAGAAAAATCCCTAGCGCTTGCATGCTGAGGGCAAGCGCTAGAAGTCCTGCGCCAGCCCAGCTCTCGAAGAATGGATCCAGGAAACCCTCGATGATAATCGAGAACAGCGCGATCATTAGAAAGGGCATGATGGTGATAATGCGAGCCGACAGTTTGGCTTGAGCCGTTTGCACGCGTAGATTCCGTTGGAGCTCGAGTTCGCTCTCGAGTGATTCTCGGGCGATGTCGAGCATCCGGGAAACACTTCCGCCGCTTTGATGCTGCACATCTAGGGCGACGGTTGCAAACGCTAGCTCTGGCACAGCGGCTTGCCTTTTGAGCCCATCAAGCGCTTCTGATGTCGGTGTGCCCGTCTCTATCTGATTTGCCGTTCGCTCGAAAGCCTGCCCTAGCAAGCCGCCGACTTCATTGCCAGTTTGTCTTAGGGTCTGAATGAGCGAGAGGCCCGCGCGAAAGCATACGCTCATGGATCGAATTGCGCTTGGAACGCTTTCTGAGATTGATCTCCTGCGTCGTTCGGCAGAACTGCGTCCGAGTGAGACGAGGAGTATGGCGAGGCTGGCGAAAGTCGCTGCTCCAGCCAAGAGGGATTGTGCTGCTGCGCTGATAAGCGCGAAAAGGATCATCCCCGCTAAAAGGGTTAGGGAAACGATGGCTTGATTGTCGGATGCGAGGTCGTGCGACTTGAGGGTCGTGACAGCTTCTCCGGCGGCTTCCTCAACCGCAGCTGCCGAGAGGAGCTTCGATGCAATCGGTTTGAGGGGGCGGCATCCGACAAGCAATATCCAAGCCCAGCGATGAGCCTGCTCGTCAAGGACGGCTGTGGCAGATCGCTTTTGTCCCTGGATTGCTTTGGCTGTCTCCCTTGCAGCAAGGAACGCTGCAGCGCCTCCGAACAGCACGGCTCCTAGGCTATATGCAATCGTTGGGTCCATGCTTGAACCTCTCTTTCTTCTGCGCAGCCCAGAAGCAACACGTCTTCCATCCAGGAGGGGACTGACTGCCAGATTCCTTGGTCGTCATGATGCTTTCGAACAAATAGTGTTTCGAAATGGCAGCGTCTTAACATTGCGTCGAACGAGACCTCGACTACTTCCGAAATGAAGCGATCGCCGCTGCGAGATCGCGATGTCTGGACGATGAGGTCGAAGGCATTTCCTATTTGGGATTCGATGACATCGACGGGGAGGTCGATTGCGTAGCGCACCATGGAGATCATTCTCTCGATCACTTCTCGTGGCGAGTTTGCGTGAAGCGTTGTAAGCGAACCAGCATGGCCGGTCAGCATGGCTTGCAGCATGTCGATGGCTTCACCGCCTCGACACTCGCCGACGACGATGCGGTCGGGGCGCATACGGAGACTGTTGATAACGAGATCGCGGATGGTTACCTCGCCCATTCCCTCGGCGTTTGCCGGTCGCGCTTCTAGGCGGATGACATGAGGGTGGGCGCCAAACTTCAGTTCAGCGGAATCCTCGATGGTGATGACTCGTTCGTTGAAGGGGATTACGCAGGACAGCGCATTGAGCAGTGTCGTTTTGCCGCTTCCCGTTCCGCCCGACACCGCAATGCTCTTTCTTGCGAGTACGGCCCAGGAAAGCATGATTCGCATAGCGTCGTCCATTGAGCCCAGCCTGACCATTTCTTCGAGAGTTATCGCCTTGCGGCGGAAAGTTCTGATGGTGAGCATGGGTCCATCGATAGCGAGTGGAGGGATGATCGCGTTGACGCGATGCCCTTGCGGGAGGCGTGCGCTGACCATGGGGGAAGACTCGTCTATGCGACGACCGAGAGGGCCGATTATGCGATCGATGAGGACGCGCACTTGGCCATCACTGTCGAAAGGAGATGAGAGACGCTCCAGCTTTCCCTCTCGTTCGCAGTAGAGGCTTTTGCAGCCGTTGATCATTATCTCGGTCACTGACTCGTCGTTTAGCAGTCGATCAACGGGCCCGAGGCCGAAGACGAGATCGACGATTTCCTCAGCCAACTCGAGTTTGCGTTCGGGGCTTACGGATGACCAGGATGGTTCGACAAATACCTGCCGGCATGCGTGGCGTAATTCGTTTCGGGCAAGTTCGGGATTGCTTGCCATGGTCGAGACGATGAATTCCATCGAGATGTAATTTTGGATTCCGCGTCGAAGGTCATCGAGCGTTGCGTTTTGTTTTGGGGCAAACGAGCTCTTGCCCCTCTCGCTTTCTGCGGCGAGGACGCGTTCGGCAAGGCTCATTGCAGCTCCTTTTTACGTGACTTCCTAACAGGTGAAGGACTTCTAAGCGCATCGAGGAGGGATCCGTTCGAGCGCTTTCGTTGGTCTTGCTTGCTCGCCGGGGGCAGAGCGGGGAGACAGTCGGACAGCAGCTTCTCCAGGCTTTCCGCTAGGGGATTTTGTGCAGCGATGAGGGATTCCGCCATGCCGACGCTCATAAGCTCTTCGACTTCTCGACCGCCGTCCTTGAGTTCGAAGACCGTTGCTCCATGCAATGCGCAGGCGAGGTCCATCGATGAGTAGGGGGCGGTTTTTGAACAGCGGTTGAGCGCGAATCGAATGGGGCCAGTAGCCATCCCGCAGCGAATGAGCAGATCGATAGCGCGTTTGCACGATTTGATCGACGAAGCCCTTTGATCGATGACGAATATCGTTTTGGTGCAGCGTTCCATCAGCGCCAGCTGCGTGTCGTCCCAAAAGGGGCCGGCATCGACAACCACCACATCAAAAAGCGTACTGGCAAGGTCGAGCAGGGTCGGCAGCTCGCAAGAAAGGGACTCGGCCTGTTCGAGTCGTGCGGGCGCGGTCGTGACGGTGATGACGTGCTCGTCGATAGCGGAAGGTAGCGTATTGAGATCGGTGAGGATATCGGCTGACGAGATCTCTTTGGCATCTTTGAGGAGGCTTGACGTGCTGCCGTATTGCAGGTCGGCGTCGACAAGGAGGGTCCTCAGCCCAGCGGCGGCAGTCATGCTTGCAGCCAGGGCTGATACGGTGCTTTTCCCGACGCCCCCACTTGCGCTGAGCACCAGTATGCTTGTGGCGAGCTTCCCTCCTTCAGGATGGTTTTGGCCTGATGAGTAAGCGTGCTTGGTCTTGGCATAGTGCTGGGCAAAGGCGCGCTCGTCCAGTACGGCCTCAATGCCCGCCATGCGCGCACGGCTCATCATCGAGCCGGTGGGCTGAGCGGCAATAAGCATAACGGGCTTGTCCTTCGCTTCGACTTTGATGGCTGCAGCGAGGTTGATGGCGTCCATGTCGTCGCTAGAGGCAATCCACACTTCTTTGGGGCTGTTGCTTTCTTTGGCTAGGGATCTCGCTTCGAGGGCGTTGCTGCATACACGGATCCACGGAAGCGATTCAAGCTTCTCGTCTCCGAGCCCCACGAGCCCGGGGTGTTTCACGCTTTCAGAGTCGAGGCAGAACAAGACTTCGGGCACGATCATCCCTCCTTTGGATTGCTGGATAAGCTCGATGACGGTTCGTCGTTTGTATTGGTGCTGCCAGGGTTTTCTTCTGGGTCTTCCGTGCTTGGGGTGTAGGGGTTTGAGGCGGCGTCCTCGATCTCATCTTCGTAGATGTCCTCCGCTTCGCTTTGGCTTGGATCGAAGGGTGCATTGGGCAAAGTGAGATAGAGTTCGAGGTTCTGCGCTGCTGCAATAAGCTCGGCTACAGAGCCAGGGGCAATGGCGAGCGTTATCCACGAGGTGGATCCAGATGAAACGAGATCCCCCTTGTTTTGATTGGTTTCCAGCACCAAGGCCTCTCTTACCAGGAGTGTCGTGCTGCTCGCTCCAGTTGCATACACGTCGACTGACATGCCGGCTTCGAGTGCGCCGCCGACTGCTTGAACATCGCGCACGGGAATGCTAACGGCAGTGAATCCATAGGGGATATCGAGGGTCGATGAAGCTTCGTAGAATCGCTTCGATGAAACAACTTCGCCTTTTAGGATCGGGGAGCCAAGCTGCTGGCCAACGGCGTCAACTCGATTCGTGATGGCTCCTTCGGGCAGTAGATCGGCGATCCACATCTTGCTGTCGATCATGGAGTCGGTCATGACTTCGCCTGCGGCTATGTCTCGATTGGCCACGCAGATTTCGATTTGCTCGCCACCGTATCGAGTCAGTGCCTCATTGCGAGCGCGTTCGACTTCTCCGTTGATTTGGGCTAGATACAAGCCCAGACATCCTGCGCATAGAAGTGCGCTGGTTGCGCCGGCTAGCAGCGACTTGTTTACCTTCATGTTCGGTGGCCCTGTCTTCGTTGTCGCCTATGCGGGCGATTTGCGTATTGCGAAGACACGATGGCGCGCTGTTCAGATTTTTGCTTAAGGTTCAAGGAAAAGGAGGTTTGATCAGATTGGCGCGCCATTGCGTCGTTGGGTACTGTAGGCGCCTCGTATCGAGGCCTCATCACCGCGATCTTGCGAATTGTCGGCATGTTTAACAGGGGAGAATCGCATGGAAGGTAATAGGGAGTCATGCGATTGGCGTGATTAGATGATGCGAGAGATCATGGAAAGACGCGGTCTGGCCAAGCTGAAGACGTACATGACGAACTGTCCAATCGCCAGAAAAGAAAAAGGCCGTCGGAAAACCGACGGCCTGAAAGTTTAGGGTCCACAACCCTGGCCTCTGCGCGAAGCGCGAGAGCCAATAACCCACCCGCTATGCGGGTGGAAGCCATCTGCGCTACGCGCACGCTCCGCCCCTCCATCTACAATGACGGCTGTCCAGGTCGTTATCGGGTTCGTGGAAAGGGAGAAGCATGGCGAACAAGCACAACAGCCTGTCGCACACGAGGTGGATGTGCAAGTACCACATCGTGTTCACACCGAAGTATAGGCGAAAGATAATCTACAACCAATATCGCAAGGATGTGGGGGAGATCCTGAGGACGCTGTGCGGGTACAAGGGCGTCGAGATCCACGAGGGGCATCTGATGCCCGACCACGTGCACATGCTGGTCAGCATACCCCCCAAGCTGAGCGTGTCCAGCTTCATGGGCTACCTGAAGGGGAAGAGCTCGCTGATGATGTTCGAGAGGCACGCGAACCTCAAGTACAAGTTCGGCAACCGTAAGTTCTGGTCGGAGGGCTACTACGTGTCGACCGTCGGGCTCAACGAGGCGAC
>JAFYTB010000303.1 GCA_017559045.1 Eggerthellaceae bacterium
TGGAGCACGCGCGCAAACTCCGGGAGCAGCAGGACCAGATCTCCACCAGCCTCTCGATCATCGACAGCCTGCTGAAAGGAAACGACATGGACTACCAAGTAACCGTGAAGACCATCCCCGCGGCCATCGTCTACTACTCCGAGGCGACGTTGGCGAACTACTCCGACGCCATGCAGTGGATCCCCGCCCAGGGCGCCGAGTGCCGCGCGCTGAACCCCGACTTGAAATGCGCCGAGCCTCCCTACGAGTTCGTGGAGTACCTCGACGGCGAGTACCGCGAAGCCGACGTGCGTGTACGCCATTCTGAAGCGGTCGTCGCATTCGGCGTCGAGAGCGACAACATCAAGTTCCGCGAGGTCCCCGAGGCGAAGGTGCTGAGCATCTACCACAAGGGCGCCTACGACCGGCTGGGAGAAGCATATGCGTTCATCTACCGGTATGCCGAGGACAACGGCTACCGTGTGGCCGGGCTCTCTCGCGAGTGCTACATCGACGGCATCTGGAACAAAGACACGGTCGACGAATGGCTCACAGAGGTGCAGCTGCCCATCGAATAGCCGAGTGCGATTACAGGATGAAGGTGCCGGAATTGCATTTTGCCGAAACGCACGGTGCTTGTCTTGCCATAGGAATATCAGTTGTCTACAATCTGTAGACAACTGATAGGATGAGAATGATTCAGAAATCATCGATACGCTATTTCGACCAAACGCCGGTCCGCGCCGTCTGGGACGATGCTGAGTCGACCTGGCTCTACTCGGCGGTCGATATCATAGCTGCGCTGGTCAAGAGCAAGAATCCGCGCGTCTACTGGAACGCTTGCAAGACCAGGAATCCCGAGTTGAATACGTTTTGTAGACAACTGAGGCTTACCGCAGCCGATGGGAAAAGCTACATGAGCGACTGCTTGAGCCAGGAGGGCGTCGATGCGCTGTTGCTGGTGTTGCCAGGCAAATACCGCGCTGGCTTCTCCGATTGGATTACGGGAAGGATGAGCGCCCACGACGAGCAGAGCAAGAAGCGCGCATACGAGCTATGGGACAGCCCGATTCTAGATGAGGGCCTTGTCGGCACGGTGAAGGGGCTCCAGCAGATCCACGCTTTCCTGTTCGGCGGCCTCTACGACTTCGCAGGGAAGATAAGAACGAAGAACATCTCGAAGGGCGGGTTCCAGTTCGCGAACTGCCGGCATTTCGGTGAAACGCTCCCCAAGATAGAGGCTATGCCAGAAGGCAACGTGGCCGAAATCGTTGACAAGTACGTCGAGATGAACATCGCGCACCCGTTCATGGAGGGGAACGGAAGGGCCACGAGGATCTGGCTCGACATGCTGCTGAAGCGGCGCCTTCGCAAATGCGTGGACTGGCAGGCTGTCGACAAGCAATCCTACCTTAAGGCCATGGAGCGAAGCGTTTTCGACTCGTCAGACATTCAAGGGCTAATTTCCTCAGCACTGACGGACAAGATCGATGACCGCGCGCTCTTTATGAAGGGAATAGACTACTCCTATTACTACGAAGAATTTGAAGACTAGCATTTTACGATCAACAACGGTGTCCTGACACGGAAGAGGCCACAAGTTCAAATATGCAACGAGGCACTTGGCTAGCTGCATATGAAACGGCTGTGAGCGAGCCGTGAACAATCCCTGACTGATAA
>JAFYTB010000304.1 GCA_017559045.1 Eggerthellaceae bacterium
AAGCTTGGCGGGAAGAAGACCCGCCATCGGACCCTCAAAAACATAGTCGCCAACTACAAATGCTTCCTGCTTGGCAGTTTCCTCAAGAGGCAAATCGGAGCCGAAACCCGAATTGCCGAAACCACCCATCAGCAAATAGGCGCCGCAGCCAACAACAGCCAGAAGGGCAAGCGTCAAAACGCCGGCCACAATCTTCCAAACGCCCGACGAACCCACGAACACCTCCCGACCATTGCAAAAAATCATACGAAGCGGAGAGATCAAAGCTGCGATTTCTATCTTGCGCAACCGCGCCCCTCGCTTTAGCGGCATTATACGCCCCCGCGCATAACGAGCGCATATTTAGCCCGTACTTTGATTAGAATGAAGCCATCGAATTAGGCGAGAGATCAGGAGAAAAGCCATGATCTACAACGACGTCCTTTCAGCTATGGGTCGCACGCCGCTCATCCGTCTTAATAAGATGTGTGAGCCCGACGCCGCCGAGATTCTCGTGAAGTACGAGGGTCTCAACGTTGGTGGTTCGGTGAAAACGCGCACCGCATGGCAGATGATCGAAGCCGCCGAAAAGCGCGGCGAACTCGGCCCCGACAGCATCATCGTGGAACCCACGAGCGGTAACCAGGGCATCGGCCTTGCCCTCGTGTGCGCCGTCAAGGGCTATAAGGCATGCATCATCATGCCCGACTCCGTTTCCGAAGAGCGCCGCAAGCTCGTGCGCCATTACGGCGCCGACGTTATCGTCGTTCACGACGAAGGCGACATCGGCAAGTGCATCGCTGAATGCATCGCTACCGCCGAGCGCATGGAGGCGGAAGATCCGAACGTTTACGTACCTCAGCAGTTCAAGAACGAAGACAACCTGTTCGCCCACAAGTACCACACCGCCCTTGAGATCGTGCAGGACGTTGAGGGCCCGATCCACGGCTTCTGCAGCGGAATCGGTACGGGCGGCACCATCTCTGGCATTGGCCAGACGCTCAAGCGCCTCTACCCCGACCTCGAGATTTGGGCTGTCGAGCCTGAGAATGCAGCCATCCTTTCTGGCGGCGGCATCGGAACGCATCTTCAGATGGGAATCGGCGACGGCCTCATTCCTGACATTCTCGATCAGAGCATCTATAGCGACATCTGCATCGTTTCGGACGAAGAAGCCCTCGAAACCGCCCGCGAGCTCGCTCGCAAGGAGGGCATGATGGTCGGCGTATCCAGCGGCACCAATGTTGCAGCAGCTCGACGCCTCGCCCGCAAGCTCGGCCCCGGCAAGACCGTGGTCACCGTGCTGCCCGACACGGGTGAGCGCTACTTCTCCACCGAGCTGTTCGCCGGCGAATAAAACATGCGGCCAAGAGCGCACGCGGAACACGCGCTCCAATAAGAATCACCAAACACTGGGGGCCTCGATCGAGGCCCCCAGTTGCTATTTGATTAGGCTATACGGTTTCGCTCGAACAGGTCGAGCTAGGTCGCCCTTACCCGAGCCGGTCAAGCTAATTCGCTCGGATTTGCCGGGGCTTTCGGCTTCCCAGCAGCAAATCCAGCTTAATCGGCTACACAAGCTGCTTGCCGTTGGCGACGCGCCAAGCGCGATATTCCTCAACCTCATTCGACACGTGGTTCAGGCAGAACGCGATGACTGCCGCGTCGTCGAGATAGCCGACAACAGGAACGAAGTCGGGAATGAGATCAATGGTCGACAGCGTGTAGAGAATAGCGGCGACCACGGCCACCACGGAACTCACGGGAATGTCGGTGTATTCCTTTTTGACATAGCTGCGCACCAAGGAGATGAGCACCGGCAGGCTGGAAACCGCCTCACCAGCCAAGGGGATATCCTTGAGCAGCTTCTCCAGCTTCTGGAGCAGACGCTCGATTTGATCCTCGTCCTCAAGAACGCGGGCTGCCTCCTCGTACTTGCTCTCAAGCACGCTTTTCGCCTGTTCAGGGGTAGGAATCTCGTAGATGGGATCTTGATCGGTCATGGAAACCTCCTTCAACGACGATGACCTCATTATATGCGCTGTAAATTTCGCGGGAGGATACGCCGCCTGCAGCGCGTAGGGCGCAGCTAGAAAGACGGCCAAGCTTCCCCGTCGCCCTCGAACATGATGGAGTACCCCTCGGGAAGGGCTGTTTCGAGCATGGCGCGAACCACTTCCTCTGCATTGGCTTGAGCCTCAGCTAAAACCTTGCTTTCCGCAGCAGCCTTCTCAGCGGCATGCTGGCTTTCCCTCAGATAGTCGGTAACATCTTCGACTTTAATCGGATTGAGAATGTTGTTCTCCTCATCAAGAACTTTGTACGTATCTGCGTCGGCCGCGTTTACAAGAATCTTGGCGGCAGGCAAGGCAACAACAACGGTCTTCGTCGTATCATCAAGAGAGATTACCGCATCTTTAAGATCGACTCCCGCATGTACCACGCCCGAATAAACAAGAACGAAGCTGCTCGTTGTGATCGGAAGATTGATCTTTCCGAACAACTTATCTGTCTTCTCAACCTTTTTGGCCAAAGTGTACGACTGCTTCGCCGTAGTCAGCTCACTCGCTTTTGCAATACCTTCTTGAAGCACCGTGATATCAACCGTAACCTGCTCTTCGATCACCTTGGTCTCAGTGGGCGGACTATCAACATCGAGCGCAAAAGAGGCTCCGAAGAAACCCAGGATGACTCCTATCGCAAGAAGAACGACGCGACCAAAACATCCACCACGCTTCTTTTTGTCCTTAGCGGTCTCGTTAGCCATTTCCCTCACTTTTCCTTTCCTGCATAGCCAGCTTTTACCATCAGAGAACCTGCAAAAATCGCGTACGGCTACGCCGCCAGCACGCGCACATGTACAAGATCATCCACAACCATGAACTCAACAGGATTATTTCTCATATGGTCGAGAATCAAAATGCTTTCAGCAAACGGCAACGCGAGGGTCTCCTGAGCATCAACCACGCCCATCGAGAGATTCGTAACACCCCTCTTGCGTACGCCGTCAGCTGCCTCTCCAAGCTTTCCGAAAGCCTCGTCGATCGGCGTTTTATCACCCACCGGCGTCTTGCCGACGACTTTGCCGACAAACTTGCTCGCCTTCGCCGCTCCCCCAAGAGCCCTTGCCTGAACGGCGGAGTCGGCATAACTCTCGATCGCAACACGACAGCCTTCGCACAGGTTGCGATAAGCCTGCTCCCTCGCCTCGATCTTCCCCCTTTCGCTAGCAAGGAAAGCGGAATCGTAGTTCTCGATAAGCAGCACCTCGAGCAATGTCGCAAACGAGTAGGAGTACAGCGCAAACTGATAGTCCTTCACACAAGAGAGAATCTCCCCCTGCATAGCAGCAGCGTCTTTAGTCAAATGAAGTAATTTGCGCTTATCGATCTGCGTCTTAATCATGTCACCAAGCTGCTCGATGCGCTGATCGGCCTTTCGGCGTATATCCTGAACAAGACCGAGCTTGGCGTATCTGAAATTCGCATCGTTGCTGTTGAATTGATAGCTCTCAAGCACGTCGACTAACTGCGTAAGGTTGCCACGATCCTCGGCTCTATCCTTGCTAATGAGGTAGTCAAGGATCTTTTGCTGCGCTTCCTGTATGGCATCAAGCTTCTTATTTATATCCAGCATCGCAACAGCTATGCCCATAGTCACGGGATCGAAGGGAACGGGGACAAAACGCGCTTGACCAGCAAGACCCGAGCCGTCCTTCACGAC
>JAFYTB010000305.1 GCA_017559045.1 Eggerthellaceae bacterium
CGATTTCAGCGGGTGCAGGAACTACCTGGCCGTGGTCGGTCCCAAAGGCGCTGGCGAGGAGGCGGGCTACTACGGGCAGCTCTTGGTGCTGCGCGCCCAGGAGCTGGGGCTGAACACCTGCTGGGTGGGCATGTCGTACAACAGGGGCGGCCTCGACCCCGACGTGGGGCCGGGCGAGAAGCTCCACATGGTCATCGCCTTGGGCTACGGCGAGACCCAGGGGCGCCCGCGCAAGAGCAAGGCCTCCAACGACGTCTCGAACGTAAGCGGCGATTCGCCGCAGTGGTTCAAGGACGGCGTGGAGGCCGCCCTCCTCGCGCCCACCGCGAAGAACCAGCAGGGGTTCTACCTGGAGCTCGCAGGCGACAAGGTGCGGGCGAAGTCGAAGCTGTGCCTGTACCCCAAGGTGGGGCTCGGCATCGTGAAGCGTAACTTCGAGTTGGGATCGGGCCGCGGCCCCGAAGTCTGGGCGTAGAGGGAAACCGACGGGCGGGGGAATCGGTTTTTCGACGGCTCTCAGACCCCTTCCAGAGGACTAAAAAACAGGTCGCGGGGTAAACCTTTCGGGTCGAAAAATTCCCCCCGCAATAAAAAATCCCTGACCGTTTTCGCAGGTCAGGTACTTGATTTTGGTCGCGGGGGCCGGATTCGAACCGACGACCTTCGGGTTATGAGCACCCGTTGTCTCGGGATGCCTCGTTTCTCCCGCCTGAGAGCGGTATATATCACGACCAGCCTACTTCACGTAGTACACGTAGTTTTCCTTGCGCCGCGAGGAGCACGGCCCAGGTATGTCAGCATAACCGGGGATTACGTGGCCCAAGTCGTCGTGGGTGCAACATCTGAACTCTGCTCCGTATGTCCTACCGCTCAAACCTGGCGAAGTACCCCATGTCGTCGTAGGCGAAGCGCGTGCTCTTTATCTTGAACGAGATGATGAACGGCAGCCTGATCATGAAGCCGATCAGGAACATCACGAACAGGATCCCCCACAGGTCGCCCAGCACGAACGTGCCAGACGTCACGAGCCAGTGGAGGCTCGCGATGCCCACCGGCAGCAGGGTGAGCCACGCGGTGGCGAGCCCCGGCGTGTAGGGCGCCCGCATGCCCGCCTCGCGGTAGTGCTTGAGCGACGCCACGGTGAACACGGTGTGGGCAAGCGTCTCGCCGATGCCGAAGAACGCCATGAACACCACGAACATGTTGCCCGCCACCGGCGTGAGGGCGAGCATCACGATGAACAGCACCTCCGCGCCGAAGTTCGTGATCATGTCCGTGAGGCGGTTCTCGGGGTACGCGAGCGGGTTGTCGGACTTCTGTATGACCTTGTTCATCATGAACTGGAAGCCGTTCGGCCACTCGAGCTCCTCGAACACGTGGAGCGGCAGCAGCACGCAGAGGATGCCCATCAGCCTCTGCGGCACGCCCCATGAGCTCCAGTTGAGCACCAGCACGACGAGCATGACCGCCCCGAGTGCGTACGTCGCATACAGCCATGGCTTGCCGCACCACCAGTCCAGAAGCGTCCACTTCTTGCTTTCGGCCATCACGATCGCCTCCTTGACACCCGATTCCCTTCCTGCAATCATCTTAATTAGTCACCATCACTAATTAAACGGTTGGATTCTCGGATTTCACCAATTACGGGAGGGGGTTGCGATGGCGAGGCCTGCGTACCGGGGCGCTGAACCTACAGCAAGGGATCGGATGCGCGAGGCGTTCTGGGCGCTCCTCGAGCGCGAGGGCTACGGGCGCATCACCGTGAAGGCGCTCGCCTCGCAGGCCGGCGTCAACCCCAACACGTTCTACTACCACTACGGCTCGATGGAGGACATCGCCCGCGACGCGCTCGACGCCGAGAAGCTCTCCGAGATCCCCGAGGCCATACGGAACAGCACGAACCCAGGCAGCCTCCCCCTGGCAGACGCGCTCTCCTACGTCGCCGTCGGCGGCAGGTGGCGGCGCATCAGGCTGTTCGTGGCGAGCGACTCGCCTGTGCTCCGTCGCCTCTTCTACGAGGCGTTCGAGGGCTTTTGGCTCTCGCTCCTCGATGTGGGAAAGGACGACCTCTCCGACGAGGATGCGCTCGACCTCGCCTTCATGCTAAACGGAGCCATGGGCGTCATCGCGCTGCAGGGGGACGACTACGACATGGGCTACCTCCGCTCGCTTGCCGACCGCCCGCTGGGGCGCGGTTTGATCGAGACGCTGGCGCGGCTTGCCGCAAGGCATGAAAAGTAACGGCAAGTCGCGGAAAACGCGCTGAGTCCGCAAAGGTCCCTATGCCCATTAACCACGAACCCCACACTTCCGAAGGCGTTCGGCGGGGGCGAGCGGAGCGCTCCGAAGCTGGTCCAGGGCGACAACAGGACAGGGGGGAATGAGGCCGATTCGGGGGCCTTCGAGGCCGCGCTGCAGCGACGCGGGTTGGGTTCGCGGTTCCCCCCGCTAGTGCCTAGAAACCCCCGTAATCGCGCGACATCTCGAGAAAATTCCCCCCGAATTCCCCCGCGCGATTATCTCTCAGGAAGATAAAAGGGGCCCGGAAACCGCGATTCGGGCGGCTCCCGGACCCCTTCCAGAGGGCCGGAAAACGGGCCGCGGGGTAAACTTTTCGGGCCGAAAAATTCCCCCGCAATAAAAAATCCCTGACCGTTTTCGCAGGTCAGGGACTTGATTTTGGTCGCGGGGGCCGGATTCGAACCGACGACCTTCGGGTTATGAGCACGCGTTGTCTCGGGACGCCTTGTTTCTCCCGTCTGTAAACTCCAAATCCCAGGAGGCCCCAAGATTCTGAGTGAATTTAACCATTACGATGAGAATCATTAAGACACGGCATACGCGGTGACGGGTTCGAATGCCGATGCCGTTTCACGGTTCCTTGATATCCGCTACACTTTCGTTCATTTTTACGGAAGTGTATTGCATTTCACTTCCGTTAATGAAGCAAGACAGGCAGCAGCCGAATGGCAATTGCCCCGCCCGTCGCTGCGACGGTCTGGATCGGCACGGGGGAATGCAGCCGTTTTCCGACTTCCGGCAGGCGTGTTTCAGCGATGCGGGTTAGAATCCTATTCCGCGCTATGCCGTTACGCTCTTCCCTCCCGAAGCGCCGCCTTGTAGCCCTCGCCCCAGGCCCACATCGCGTCGAGCACGGGTTGGAGCGTCTGCCCCAGCTCGGTGAGCGAATACTCCACGCGCGGCGGCACTTCGGCGAACACCTCGCGACGCACGATGCCGGTCTCCTCCATGGTGCGCAGGTTGCTCGTCAGCACCTTCTGCGAGATCTTGCCAATGGATCGCTGCAGCTCCTTGAAGCGCATGGTGCCGTTCAGGTTCAGGTCGCGAAGGATCAGCACCTGCCACTTGTTGCCGATGAGCATGAGCGTCGTCTCGACTGGGCACGCCGGCAGGTCTTCCAAGTCCATGACGTCCATTTCACAACTCCTCCACATACATAATACAAGGTTAAAGTCAAAGGTTACTTCTTGGTTCCTGGGGCACTATATTGTGCCTACTTTCCTATTGATACCGTTTCAGTCTAAAGTACAAGCCGTCAGGAAGCAAGCGCGGCTCAATGTCGCAAGACGAAAGGAACCCATCATGAAGAAGATCGCAGTCGTGGCAGCAAACGGCAAGGCCGGCAGGCTCATCGTCAAGGAGGCGGTGGAGCGCGGCATGGACGTCACAGCCTTCGCACGCTCGGAGAACAAGACCTCTGCCGAGAAGTTCGTGCAAGCCGACATCATGGACCTCACTGCGGAGGACCTCGCCGGCTTCGACGCCGTCGTGGACGCGTTCGGCGCCTGGACCGAGGACGTGCTCGACCAGCACGTGGCCACCTCGCAGCACCTCTGCGACATCCTCTCGGGAACCGACGTGCGCCTGCTTGTCGTCGGTGGTGCGGGCTCGCTCTACGTGAACCCCGAGCACACTGCGGTTGTAGCCGACGGCCCCGACTTCCCGGATATGTTCAAGCCGCTTGCAGCCGCCCAAGGCAACGAGCTCGAAGAGCTGCGTAAGCGCGGCGACGTCAAGTGGACCTTCGTCAGCCCGGCCGGCGACTTCCAGACCGACGGCGAGCGCACCGGCGAGTACATCTTGGCTGGCGAGGAGCTGACGCTCAACGAGCGCGGAGAGTCCATCATCTCCTACGCCGACTACGCCATCGCCATGGTCGATGAGATCGAGACCGGCAACCATGTCCAGCAACGCATCAGCGTAGTCCGGAAGTAGCCGGCATCGCCAGGAAGTAGAATTAAGAGGCATGCGTGAGGAGGCGGGGCGTCGGAATCGGACGTCCTGCCTCATGTGGAAAGGAGGCGGTTGAAGATGGCCTGGCACGATGCAAACGCGTTCCAACAAGGCGAAGGGCTCGACCTGAACGTGATTCCGGCGCCTGAGGAGGTCGACGCCTCCTGGTGCCTGCGCTTCCTGCGGGCGATACGCGACGTGTCGTTCGCGACCATCGGCGCCGATGGGCTGCCGAGCGTGCGGATCATCGACGTTATGATGGTCACGCCAGAGCGCCTGTACTTCCTCGCTCCGCGCGGCAAGGCGTTCCACGAGGACGTCGTGCGAGAGGGCTTCGTCGCCATCGTCGGGCAGACACATGACTACCGCACCTGCCGCCTGCGCGGGCCGGTCGTGCACCCCGAAGGCGAAGCGGAGCAGCGTGCCCTCGTCGATGCGATCTTCGAACTGAACCCGTCGATGAACGTCATCTACCCAGGCGACGCCCGCTACATCTGCGACGTGTTCTACGTCGAGGAGGGCGAAGGTGAGTACTTCGACCTGGGACAGCATCCGATCTTCCGCAAGCCGTTCAAGCTGGGCGGCAAAGCCGAATGCGAGAGGGGCACGTTCCTGATCACGGACGCGTGCATCGGCTGCGGCACCTGCGCCGAGAAGTGCCCCGAGCAGTGCATCGCGCCGGGCGAGCCCTACGTAATCGACCAATCTCACTGCCTGCGCTGCGGCATCTGTCGAGAGGCGTGCCCGGCCCAGGCGATAGTCAAGAGATGAGGTGGCAGCAATGACCAACGAAAATGAGATCGAGCGCTTGCGCGAGGCGATCAAGGAGGCCGACGCCATCGTCGTCGGCGCGGGGGCGGGCCTTTCCACCGCAGCAGGGCTCACGTACTCGGGAAAGCGGTTCGAGCGGCTCTTTGGCGACTTCATCGCCAAGTACGGCATCCGCGACATGTACTCGGGCGGGTTCTTCCCGTTCGCCACGCCCGAGGAGCAGTGGGCCTGGTGGAGCCGCCACATCTGGTGCAACCGATACGAGGAAGCGCCCAAGGATACCTACGCCAAGCTCCTGCAACTGCTCGACGGCAAGGACTTCTTCGTCATCACCACCAACGTCGACCACCAGTTCCAGCTTGCGGGCTTCCCGAAGGAGCGGCTGTTCTACACGCAGGGCGACTACGGCCTGTGGCAGTGCAGCGTGCCATGCCACGATAGGACCTACGACAACTATGAGACGGTGAAGCGCATGGTCGAGGAACAGCGCGACATGCACGTGCCGACCGAGCTGGTGCCCCACTGCCCCGTGTGCGGAAAACCCATGGCCATGAGCCTGCGCGCCGATGACACGTTCGTGGAAGACGAGGGCTGGCATGCGGCGGCAGAGCGCTACCGCGAGTTCCTGGAGGCTCACCAGGAGGGCAAGGTCCTCTACTTCGAGCTGGGTGTCGGCATGAACACGCCAGTCATCATCAAGTACCCGTTCTGGCGCTACACCGCCGCCAACCCAGACGCCACCTATGCTTGCGTCAACTACGGCGAGGCGTACGCGCACGGTTCGGTCCGCGACCGGTCCATCCTCATAGACGCCGACATCGACGCGATTCTCGACGTTCTACTCGACGACGCAGGAAGGTAGGCCAATATGGAACGGGATCGCAAGCTCAAGCTTCTGGAATCGCTCGTGGATGAGCTCTGCGCCGAGCGAGGCGTGGAGCCTCCGCGCACACAAGACGCCGACGATCTGTGGGCGACGTTCCGGGCTCTCGCGAACACGCGCCCACCGTGGCCCGCAAGCGAGGGCTTCCTCGCCGCCCAGGACGAGCTGCTCCAAGGGCTCATCGCCGAGATGGGAGTCCACAGCGTCGACGAAGCTGCACCGTCGCCTGCAGACGATCGTCTGCGTCTATGGCGCGGTGACATCACGACGCTGGCCACCGACGCAATCGTCAACGCAGCCAACTCGCAGATGCTCGGCTGTTGGGTTCCCGGGCACCACTGCATCGACAACGCCATCCACACGTACGCTGGCGTGCAGCTGCGCATCGAGTGCGCCCGTATCATAGAGGATCAAGGGCACGAGGAGCCAACAGGCCAGGCGAAGATCACAGGAGCCTACAACCTGCCCGCCAGGCGCATCGTCCACACGGCCGGCCCCATCGCAAACGGCCGTCCGACCGACCTGCACCGCGAGCAGCTCGCATCATGCTACCGAAGCTGTTTGGACGCTGCAGCGTCCGAAGGTCTTCGCTCCATCGCCTTCTGCTGCATCAGTACTGGGATATTTGGCTTTCCTCAGGAAGAGGCCGCAGGAATCGCCGTGAGGACGGTTCGGGAATGGCTCGATGCAACTGGATCGGAAATGACCATCGTCTTCAACGTGTTCGGCGAGAAGGACGAACGGATATACAAGGGGCTTCTCGGTCTATGACGCATTATGAGCCCGGGGGCTACCAGACTGCTATCCTCGTGGAAGCAGTAAAGCCCCTCCTTGGATGACGTGCTTTTTCAAGAGACTATTCAATATCTGATGACGCTTTCCAGCAATCCCCCCGAACCCCCGTTGTTCGAGTGAAATAGCCCCCGCACAGTGAAAAGCCCCGCCTGTTTTACCAGGTCAGGGCTTATTAAAGTTGGTCGCGGGGCCGGATTCGAACCGACGACCTTCGAGTTATGAGCACGCGTTGTATCGGGACGTCTCGTTTTCCCGCCTGAAAGCGGCAACCGCTGCAATCGGGGTAGTGATGTCGTCAAGGAGGCAGTCTTCCGCTGCGACGGCACCTGCGGCGCCGTCACCGACGACGATGCAATCTGACAGCAGTGCGGGTACCTAGCTTTTCGAGCTGTCGTCTACCAGACGCATGAGGAACCTCGTGCAGCGCTGCTCGAGCTCCTCGGCGGGGATCGGCTGCTCGGAGTTCAGCCACCAGCGAAGCGTGTGGATCATGCCGGCGGTGTGGAAGTAGCTTATGAACTCGGCAGGCGTGTCCAGCTTGCGGCCTGACGCCGCGCAATATGACTCGATGCGCTCGGTTATGCCCTGCGCGGCCTGATGGACCATCATGTCGATGGTGTCGGACAGCACGCCCTTCTGCAGGTTTCGGCGCGCCATTCCGCGGTGCTCTAGGAAGAACGCGATGAGCCCCGCGTGCATGCGGGGCGCGTAGGTCTCGAGGTCGTCCATGACCACGTCGGCTTCGCTCGCCTCGATCTCGGCCATGAGCTTCTCGGTGACGGAAGCGAAGTACTGCTTCACGAAATCGTATTTGTCGTCGAAGTGGCGGTAGAACGTGCCGCGCCGCACGGTGGAGAGCTCGCATATCTCGCTGATGGAGACTTCCTCCAGCGTCTTCTCCTCCAACAGCTGCTCGAGCGCCGAGAACAGCATGGCTCGCGTGCGCCGGGCGCGTATGTCCATGTCTCCTCCTTGAAAAAGTTTCATGACAGAATGCGCGGAACCGTCCCATAACGTGCGGATTGGCGCATGTGTACCGTTCCGAAGGACCGCTGCGCACCCCTATACTAAGACATGTTACGAGATAAATGTCTCAAATGTGACAAATATCTTGAAACGTTGGGAGAAGAGGGGGACGAAGCATGGCCATTGAAACCTACGATGCGATCATCAAGCTGCCCATCGGGAAGAAGCCCTGCACGGTGACGATCGAGCGCCGTGGCGACGGGACCTTCGATGGTACGTTCAGCGTGCTCGGGGCCACCGCGCCGACGACGGACGGGAAGATCGACGACGAGGGCAACTTCAGCTGTGACTGCACAATAACCACCATCATGGGCACCATGGAGGCGACGGCCGAGGGGCGCGTACGTCCCGACGGCCTGATCGAGGGCGATGCAAAATGCCGCATGGGCGTCATGGAGATGAAGTCGAAGGAGCTTTGGGGTCAGGGTGGCGATGCGGTCGCGCAAGGCAGGCCCCGCAAGGGCCTCTTCTCGAGGTTGATGGCAAGGATTCGCGGCGCGGCGTCCTCTCCCGTGGAGGCAGATGCCGGAGAGGGGCAGGGGGTTTCCAAAGGCGGGACCCCGAGCGTGCCCGCAGCCCCCAAGGGCCATTCCGGCTCCCATGCCCGCGGGAAGGTCGAGTCCCAGGCCGTGACGGTGGACGTGAGCCAGGACCCGACGCTGTACCGCCGGCAGACGGTCGGGCGGGAAAGGCAGCTCGTCACCGAGGGCGGCATGACGTACTTCGAGCACGACAAGCCCTATCAGTACCAAGAAGGCGACTACACCGTGACCCGCGGCAGCGCGTGGAGCGCGCCGGGGTGCCATCTGGGCTGCGGCGTGCTCATCTACAGCAGGGACGGGCGCGTCGTGCGCATAGAGGGCGACCCCGAGAACCCCTACAACCAGGGGAGGCTCTGCGCGCGCTGCGCCGCCGTGGAGGACATCGTGAACTCCGACATGCGCGTGCTCTACCCCATGAAGCGTGCCCGCGAGGACCGCGGGCGCGACAGGTGGGAGCGCATCAGCTGGGACGAGGCCCTCGACACTGTGGAGCGCCGTTTCAACGAGTACAAGGAGGGCTACGGCGCGGAGAGCGTCGTGTTCCTGCAGGGAACCGGGCGCGACATTGCCGCCTACATCAGCCGCCTGGCATGGAGCTTCGGCAGCCCCAACTACGCGTTCAGCTTGAGCAACGTGGCCTGCTTCGGCCCGCGCGTGTTCGCCGACACCATGGTGGCCGGGGCGTTCCTGGTGGGCGACTACTCCCAGCAGTTCATCGACCGCTACGACAACCCCGAGTGGCGCTGCCCGGGCGTCACGGTGATCTGGGGGAACAACCCCGTGGTCGCCAACTCCGACGGCG
>JAFYTB010000306.1 GCA_017559045.1 Eggerthellaceae bacterium
GAGCAGGAGCGTCGTCGCCGAGCATCTCGTAAACGTCCTTGATGTTGATGGTCGAAATGACGCCTTCGTTCGCGATGAACTCGTCGCCGGCTTTGGTGTGAATGCGGCGAACCTCGCCGCCCTCAACCTGAATGTCGTCGACCCACTGCTCGGTGAACAGGTCGACACCGTAGTCGCTTGCGCAAGCGGTGAGTGCGTTGACGAAGTTCACGCAACCGCCAATGGGGAACGGAGCACCCGGGTTACCCGGTGCATGCAGAGCGGCAGTGAACGAAAGCAGCGTAGCCGTACCCACCTGACGCGGGTCGATCATCATCTCGGTGCACCAGCGGGTAAGGGTGACGCGCATCTCCTCGGACTCGAACCACTCTTCGACGATCTGCTGAGCGGAAGAGTTCATGAGACGCAGGAACTCCATTCCTGCTTCGGAGTTAGCGAGAACGTTCATCATGGCACCGTACTTCGGCGGAACGCCGGCAACGCCAACAGCGGCAGCGCCCATGAGCTTGCCGAGGTACTTGTTCCACTCGAGATAGGTCTCAGCGTCCTTCTCGGAGAACTTCGCGATCTGCTGGAGCGTCGCATCCATGTCCTTGTAGAGGATCAAATGAGACTCGTCGGGGAAGATGGAGCAGCAGAGGGACTCCATGTACTTGTACTCCAAGCCGTACTTGGAGAACAGGCCAAGCTCGTCCTCGCGAACAATCGGAGTGCGGGAGATGAGGTTGTGAACCATGCCGCCCGTATCCGCAATGAAGCCGGGAGCGATCTCCTCGGAGCGAGTGCCGCCGCCGAACTCCTTGTTAGCTTCGAGAACGCATACCTTGAAGCCTGCCTTTGCCAGGTAAATCGAGCTGATAAGGCCGTTGTGGCCACCGCCCAGAACTACGAAATCATAAGTTCCACCAGCCATGGTTCCTCCTTCTGCACGCTTGTTCAAAGCTTCGCCTCACGACAAAGCCCCTCAGTCAAACAGCCTGAGTTTCCGTCATTATCGCAAGCTGGCAGAAGAGGGCGGTAGACCCCAAAAAACACGTTCTGTAGGCATTCCGCATCCTGAGAAAACATTAGCCGATCACTTCGAGGAAGGGACATTCGCCGCGGCTTTAGAAAACCCTGCAAACAATCAAAACGAATCCTATAATTGAAGCGATCCCACTAAGCTGAACGCAGATCACGAAGGAACAGGGTCATCGTGAAGAACTCGACCAAAAGCAGAATCGCAAATTGCTTCATACAGCTTGTCGTCGAGCTAACCGACCCGCGTAAACGTGTCAGCACTACCGACATCGTCAAAAGCCTCGGCATGGATCGCAAGAGCTTTTATCGACACTTCGAAAACACGAGCGATTTGGTTATCTGGATATTCCGAAGCGAACTCGCCGAGATCCTCTCAAGTCCGGAGTTTGAATCCCATCACCTCGAATGCCCAGACCCCTCGCTTCACGACGCGTATCCTGACCTGCCCTTCTTCGCACGCGCTCCCCTCATCGACGGAAAAATCGATCAAAGCACCTACTCGAAGGCCATATGCACGATGGTTAACGGCAAGCCCGAATACTACAAGCGCATTCTGACTTACCCGTGCTACCTCGACTTCTACTACTACCTGCTGTCTCTTTTCCAGCCATCGATCAAGTCGATAATCGAACTCCTCATCGGCCCCGATCACACCATGCCTGACGAGGAAATAGCCTTCCTTTCCGAATACCACACGGTAGCCTACATAGGGCGACTGCAGTATTGGTACGTTATGAAGCGCTCCGTGCTTCCTGAAGACAACCTTGAACGTGTGTGGAATTATTCGTGCGATGCACTCAAGGAAACCATCGAGAGACTCGCGCTTCCCAAGGACGCATAGAGCCTGCGCGCAGTCCCACCGCATACAACCGCGACTACGCGTAGAACCTCACGTTCGGATAAGGCGGCTCAAGGGCGCGCTTGAATGCGTACGAATCCGCGCGCTTGAGAACGCGCTCAACCTGCTCGAGCGGCAATCCCAGCCCAGCGGCCACGGCCTCTGCACCCTTCCC
>JAFYTB010000307.1 GCA_017559045.1 Eggerthellaceae bacterium
GAAAATGTGACAGCGGCTACGAGCCCATCCGTCTGACAGCAGCTACGAGCCCATCCGTCACCCAACTGACACACCCCGCTTGACCTACAGAACGCGGTTGTCAGCCCAACCTTCAATTTCAGTCTGCCTTGCACGACCAAGCGCAAGCGCACCCTCAGAAACATCTTCGGTGATAACCGAGCCAGCGCCCACCACTGCACGTGCACCAATGCTGACAGGCGCAACCATCATGGTGTCGCTGCCCACGAATGCACCGTCACCGATAACCGTCTTATGCTTGTTCTTTCCGTCGTAATTGCAAGTGATGGATCCCGCACCGATATTGACACCCTCTCCAATAGTGGTGTCGCCGATATAGCTAAGATGCGGAACCTTAGAGCCCTTGCCTACTACAGACTTCTTGATCTCTACGTGCGTTCCAGCCTTTGCGCCCTCGCACAGATGAGCGCCCGGACGCAGGTAGGCACGCGGCCCGCACGTAGCGCCATCTTCGATCACAGCTCCAACGGCCACCGTCTCGTCGACTACACAGCCGCAGCCAACACGCGTGTCGGTCAGACGGGAATTGGGTCCGACGACACTGTCCTCGCCAATGAAAGTCTCGCCCATCAGCATAACGTTGGGAAGGATCTCGACATCGGAATCAATGACCACATCAGGACCAATCCAGACGAGATCAGGATCGGTCATGGTAACGCCGCCAGCCATATGGGCCGCATTGATGCGACGCTGCATGGCCTTCGTAGCCTCGGCAAGCTGACTGCGAGAATTCACTCCCAGGCACTCAACCATATCAACAGCGGGAAGCGCCAGAACGGCGCGGCCTGCAGCACGGCAGATGCCAAGCACGTCGGTGAGATACAGCTCACCCTGGGCATTGTTGGTGTCAATCTGACCCAAAGCCTCAAACATCACCTTCGCATCGAAGCAGTACAGACCGGAATTGCATTCACGCACAGCAGCTTCCTCAGGCGTTGCATCCTTCTGCTCGACAATACGAGCGACCTGGCCAACCTCGTCGCGAATAATGCGGCCGTATCCAAAGGGATTTTCGGGCTCCATAGTAAGAACAACGACAGCAGCGCCATTCTCCTCGCGCATGCGCACGAGCGAAGAAATGGTCTCGGCCGTCACCAGCGGAGTATCGCCATACAGAACGACAAGCGAACCGTCGAACCCAGCAAGCGCATCGGCGCACATCATGACCGCATGACCCGTACCACGTTGCTCAGCCTGAACGACGACCTTCGAAGCGCCATCAACGAGGGGAATCACCTGCTCGCGCATGTGGCCGACAACGGTAACAACCTCTTCGGCACCAGCGGCCTTCGCGGCGTCAAGGACCCACGAAACCAGCGGCTTACCCAGCACTTCGTGGGCAACCTTCGGCTTCTTCGATTTCATTCGCGTACCTGCGCCAGCAGCAAGAACAACGGCGGCAGTTCCCATGTGAATCCTTCTTTCACTCGTCTGTAACTTACAAAGTATACCGCAGACATGCGCCCGTCCCGCAAGCACAAAAGCCAGCTAGAAATACATCCGAAAGCCAACAAGTGCGATGTGATAGCATGAGCAGGCTTCATGCGACGAGGACGTTTCAACATTGCATACCTTCCATTTGCACGAAGCTTTATCACTCGGTTTATTTCAGGAAGGAATTCCCGAACTCGTGGAATCCATCATTCCATTTCTCATTGTATGCCCGCTTACCATGCTGGCTGGATTCGTCGACGCCATCGCCGGAGGTGGCGGGCTCATCTCGCTGCCCGCTTTCTTCATGGCGGGCCTCCCTGCTCACACCGCCATCGCGACCAACAAAATGAGCGCGTGCATGGGAACGGCCCTTGCGACAGGACGCTTCATCAAGCAAGGATTTGTCAATTGGAAAATCGCGCTGCCTTGCGCTGCGCTTGCGCTCATTGGATCCGCGCTGGGCGCCAAGCTCGCGCTCGCTATCAGCGATGAGGCTCTTCGCTGGATCATGCTGATCGTCGTACCCATCACCGCCGCTTACGTGATGCGCCCCAAGAGCATGCAGCCCGGAAACCGCAACCTTCCGCTCAAGCGCGCAGTGGCAATCGCAGCGGTAATCGCATTCGGCATCGGCATCTACGACGGTTTCTACGGACCGGGAACCGGCACTTTCCTCATGCTGGCTTTCACTTCGGTGGTAGGACTTGCCGTTAACGAAGCAAACGGCGCCACGAAGATCGTGAACCTCACCACCAACGTGAGCGCTCTGGTCGTTTTCCTGATGCATGGCCAGGTCTGGCTCCTGCTTGGCATCGTAGGCGGCCTGTTCAATATGATCGGTGCTTGGCTGGGCGTGAATCTTTTCAACGGCAAGGGCCTCAAAGCGGTCAAACCCGTCATGCTGGTGGTTTTGACCATCTTCTTCCTGAAGACACTCGCTGAACTGGCCCTTTAGGACAGCATCCTTTCGCCTTTGCCGAAGACGCCTCCGCGAAGGCGCTCCCTCAAGACGCTCGAGCAAGAGCCTTCGCGGAACCTCGCCGAAACTTTAGCGGAGCTTTATCGAAAGCCTAGCGGAAGCGTTTGAGCAACAGGGAGTTCGACACAACCGATACGCTCGAAAGCGCCATCGCCGCACCGGCCAAAGCCGGGGCCAAAATGCCAAATGCAGCCAGCGGAATCATGATGCAGTTATAAATAAGCGCCCAAAACAGATTCTGTTTGATCTTTCGCATAGTCGCCTGCGACAGTCTTATAGCAAGGCTCAAATCGTCCACCTTATTGCGCATAAGCACGACCGAGCCCGCATCCAGCGCCACATCAGTTCCCGACGCCATCACAACGCCAACATCGGCCGCAGCAAGAGCGGGCGCATCATTGATGCCGTCGCCCACAAATGCGCACGCCTTTCCCGCAAGCAAGCCCTCGCGAACCTCGCGAACACAATCAGCTTTGCCAATCGGCTTAACGCCCGCAAACACGCGATCGGAAGGGATGCCAACCTCAGCCGCAACAGGCAGGGCATTAGCCAGCGAATCGCCTGTGACCATATAAGAAGCAACGTCAAAATCGATAGCGAGAGCCTTAATCGCCTCGCAGGCCTCAGGCTTGACCTCATCCTCAAGCAAGACAGAACCCGCATTGCGGCCGTCAACGAGCACAGTCACGCCACCGGCAGCGTCAACCATGGAGCCAGTGCCGACAAACACCTCGTGACCTTCGACGACACCACGAACGCCTTCGCCTACAACGGCCTCGAACTGCTCGACAGCGGGAAGCTGGCCAATACCGCGCTCAGATGCGTAGAGCACAATCGCAGCCGCCAACGGATGCTCGCTACGCGCCTCAAGAGCAGCCGCCAGACGCAGGTCTTCATCAGAGACGCCGCAGGACACGACACGCGGAGCACCTACCGTGATAGTGCCCGTCTTATCGAAAACCGCAGCAGAGAGAGTGCACATACGCTCGAGCACTTCGCCGTCCTTGATAAGCACGCCCAGCTGAGCACCCTTCCCCATGCCAACCATCAAGGCTGTAGGGGTAGCCAGACCCAACGCGCACGGGCAAGCGACCACAATAACCGCGATAGCCGGCAGAAGCGCATGTTCGAAGCGCGCAGAAGCAAGCAGATCGCCGCCCAAAGCAAACCACGCAATGAAGGTCACAAGGGCAATAAGCAGAATAGCGGGCACAAACACTGCCGCAATGCGATCGGCCAAGCGTTGCACGGGGGCCTTCGAACCCTGCGCATCCTCAACCGCACGCACGATTCGAGCAAGCGTGGAATCGGCGCCTACGCGCAAGGCACGCACCGTCAGCGCACCCGTCGTGTTCAATGTGCCACCCGTAACCGTATCGCCAACACGCTTGACCTTCGGCAATGCCTCGCCCGTCAACATGCTCTCATCAACCTCGGAAGCGCCCTCGATCACCAGGCCATCAACCGGCACCTTTTCTCCCGGACGAACAAGAACGGCATCCCCCGCCATTACTTGAGCAAGCGGGATCTCCACTGTTTCGCCGCCACGCACGACAATAGCCGTCGGCGGCGTCAGGTTCATCAACGACTCAATGGCCTGATTCGTGGCACCCTTCGCGCGAGACTCAAGTATCTTTCCCAGCAAAACGAAGGTAATCAGCATCGCGCTGGTTTCGAAATAAGGCATGCCGTCATTAATGGGCACCGCATCTACACCAACCCAGGCACCCGTAAGCAAAGGCCAGAACGTGATGTAGAGCGAGAAGAAAAACGCGATGGTGGTACCCAGGGAAACGAGCACATCCATATTTGCGGAGCCGCCCTTGAGCGAACCATAGGCACCCTTATAGAAACGCGCCCCGCAACCGAACTGCACAGGCAGGGTCAGCAGCATAAGCAAGATGTTCGCAGCAAACATGCTCTGCATATACGAAGGATCGCCCTGCGTGAAAAGACCGGCCAAAGCCTGGCCAACCGCCATATGCATATTCGGCAACATGCAGATGCCCACAATAAGCACCGTCAGAACAGCGGAAGCGCCGAAGACTTTCAGATTGCGCCTCGCACGAGCCGCTTCTTTAGCGCGACGATCCTCGTCGACAAGAGGAGCATCGTCGGGGATGATCTCAGCGGTAAAGGAAAGGCTGTCGAAAACGCGCAGCATGTCATCAACGCTGGCAATCGAAGGGTCGAATACGACTAAGCCCGTGTTGTTGGCAAGGTTCACGGCAACGCGAATGACGCCAGGCTCCTTGCGGAAGCGCCCCTCAATGCTTGCCGCGCAGTTCGCGCAGGTCATGCCTTCAATCGCAAGGCGAATCGTCGCTTCAGCAGATGCGACCATCTCATCAGTGCTCTGGGCGTCATCCAAGCCGCCATCGCGAATGGAACCACTTCCACTCAAGCCGGCGTCGCCGCCAGAAACGCCCTCGCTCGAAACGCTTTCACCATTCGAATGGCCTTCGCTGGATGCAGAATCCTGCGCTAGTGCTTCCGTCTCCTCTTCAAAGAGGAACGGATTCTTGCCATCAGTAGGCATTTTGAGGATATCGAACTTGCTGCCATCCATGACATGGAGCAGCGTCTCTTCGTCGATCAAATCAGAATCAAAATGGAGATCGGCAGACTTACCGTGGAGATCAACGCTGATATACAGAACTCCGGGGATCTCGCCATACGTGCCTTCGATCTTGCGCACGCAATTCATGCAACCCATGTTGTCGATAGCGAGAATGATTTCGCGCTTCACAGCCTTACGCCTCCCCCAAGATCAACGCCATCCGCAAGCGAGCGCCGCCCAACTCGAAGAGCGCAGGCACCGAATCACTAGTCTCTGTAGTTCGGCTCCCAGTCGCCCCAGCGAGCATCACGCTCCCAAGCCTGACGGTTGCCATCAACGTCGTACGCATGCTGAACGCCCTCAGCGAAGCCGCTCGTAAACTGCAGAATGATGTCGCGCATGCCGGATCGCGAGACCTGCATCGACTCAACCTTATCAACCAGCTCAGGCGAGCCCATAAAGGCAATCAGGTCCTCTGCCTCGCGAGCCATCTCCGCCTCGTAGGTCTGCAGCGTCTCATCGTTGCCGTCCTTCATGGAGATATAGGTAACACCACTCTTCTCGGCAGCGCGAGCCTTAACAAACAGCACGAAGAAACCAGCAACACCAGCCACAAACGAGGCCATGAGAATACCCAGTTTTGCCTCTGCAACGAAAGCGGGATCCGCAAATGCGAGGTTCGCAACAAAGATGGCCATAGTGAAGCCAACACCGCCAAGAATGGCCGCGCCAAACATATGAAGCCAATCGACATTCTCAGGCAAGCTTGCGATTTTGAGCTTGATGGTAAGCCAGGAGAACAGCATGATGCCCGCGGGCTTTCCGACGACCAAGCCGAAGAATACACCCAGCGTAACAGAGCTGGTCAGACGCGCACCCAGATCGCCCTGCAAGAAGGTGACATCGGCATTCGTAAGCGCAAACAACGGCAAGATAAGGAAATACACCCACGGATAAATCTTCTTCTCAAGACGCGTAGCCGGCGGAATGACCTGTCTTGCAACATTGGAAATGCGACCAACCGTAGACATGTACTCGCCCTGAGTGCTAATGGGAGCGCTGGCATCAAACACCGCGCTCGCCTCGCGCATGCGATCACGCGACCAGCTGAGGAAGCTTCGCACATTAACATCTGAACCCGAGGGGATGGTGAAAGCGAGAAGAACGCCAGCGATGGTGGAATGCACACCCGACATGAAGACACACAGCCACAGAACGCCGCCGATGATCAGGTAATAAGCAATCGAGTACACATGCGAGCGATTCATGAATACCAGAATAATGAAGACAAACGCAGCCGCCGCGAGCCATACAAACGAAGGGCTCTGACCATAGAAAACCGCGATCACCAAAATAGCGATGATATCGTCAGCCACTGCAAGGGTAGACAGGAACACACGCACGCCGCTGGGCACGCGGTTTCCCAGAAGCGCCAGAATACCCAGCGCAAAGGCAATGTCCGTAGCCGTGGGGATACCCCAGCCATGCATGGTTTCAGGATTGCCGCCATTAAATACGAGGTAGATAACGATGGGTGCCAGAACGCCGCCAAATGCAGCGATGATGGGCAGGGCTGCCTGGCGAATATTCGTCAGCTCGCCAACCGTAAACTCGTACTTGATCTCAAGGCCAACCAGCAGGAAGAAGATGGCCATGAAGATATCGTTGATGATATGAGCAAGCGACATGGAGGCGAGATGATCGCCAAAGCCAATGGTCACATACGTATGCCAGAACTCAAGGAAAGGCTCATGGGCCGACGTATTCGCAACGATAAGCGCAACGATAGCCGCCAGAAGCATGATGCCAGCAGCCTTCGTTGAAGAATGCGTGAAATGGATGATGCGATGAAGACGACGCTGATGCCCCTGAACTTCCTTGATGAAAATACGATGGGGGTCCGGGTTCGTCGGAGAAGGCTTTACAGGCGGAACAAAACCGTCGTTGAACTCCAATCCCTGGAGCATCTCGACGATCTGCTCAGAAGACAGCTTGGAGCCCTCAGCCTCGGGCTTGCCGTCTTTCAATATGTTCCTCATGCCTTTAGCCATGCAACCTCGCGATCCTATTTATGCGATCTATTATTATCACCCAATTCCTTGCATTCCGTCAAAAATCCTTCGATTGTATACACCCTGTTCAGCGCAAGACAATCTGGGTTAGGACCGTTCTAAAAGATGCTCTTTCAACACGGATCCGTGAGTATCCTAAATTTAAGACAACGCCGTATTTTTCTTCTCTCAAATCACTCCAACTCATCACCGTTTCCCCAGATCAATGCATTAGTTCACCATTGGCTCCCGCTTTGTTTCCCCGAGGTTCCGCAAACGCTATACACCTTTGCGCACTTTTCGGGTATGCTGGCAACGACAGCTCGAGAAAGGAGCCGCCACCAGCACATCGATCGAAAGACGAACACAGAAGCTGGATGCGGCTGCGCTTTCCGGGCTTTTTTTATTCGCCGCGAGGTAAGAGGTGAACCATGGGTATCACGGTATCTGGACGCAAAATGAACATCAGCGAATCGCTGCGTCAGTATGCGGAAGAGAAGATCGGCAACTCGCTCAAAATCCTCGACTTCGAACCCGCGGGAACCGAGGTGATCCTCTACAAAGAGAAGAATCCCTCGAACCCCCTACCCGCCGTCTGCGAGGTAACCGTTTTCGTCAAAGGCAGCATCGTTCGCGTCGAAGAGAGCGAAGAAGAGATGTATGCCGCCATCGATGTGGCAGCCGCAAAGGTTATGCGCCAGCTGCGCAAGTACAAGACCCGCATATTCGACAAGAAGGCCCGTCAGGCCGCAACCGCCGAGCTTAAGAATACCGAAAGCGAACTCGACCTCGACGCCCTCATGGATGAGCTCGCCGACGACGAGATCGTACGCGTCAAGGAAATCGAATTCACCCCGATGACTGAGGAAGAGGCACTGGCTCAGATCGACCTCATTGGCCACGACTTCTTCGTTTATACTGATCGAGATACTAATCTCGTATGCGTGCTCTACCGTCGCGACAATGGCGGATACGGCATGCTCAAGCAGAAAGAGGATTAGGCATGGCCTACATCGATACCATCAAAGAGATCCTTCAGGACAACCTCAACATCGGCCCCGAGACGGTCTCCGAGGCATCCACCTTCGACTCCCTCAACATTGACTCTCTCGAC
>JAFYTB010000031.1 GCA_017559045.1 Eggerthellaceae bacterium
CTGCAGTTGCTGAAAACTGCCAGGGAGCGGCTTCCGATGACTGGGATAAGCAGGCTCTCGAGCTCTGGTATGCCAACATGACTGGCGATGACTCCTTCCGCGTTGACGATGTCGATCATGACGACGATGCGGAAGAGCTCGTCGAGGAGATTGCCGAGCTCATGGAGGAGATCATCGAGGAGAAGGCGGAGCGTCTTGGTCGCGATGCCATGGGTCAGCTCGCTTCTCAGGTCATGCTTCGCGTTATCGACACGCGCTGGATGGCGCACCTTCAGGAGATGGATTACCTCAAGGCCGGCATCGGTCTGCGCGCCGTTGGTCAGCGTGACCCGCTCGTTGAGTACAAGAACGAGGCTTACCTGGCCTTCGAGAGGCTTACCTCTCGCATGTACGATGACTACCTGCGCACGCTTCTTCGTCTGCAGCTGACCGAGCGCTCTGAGGCGCCGGCGGCTTCTGAGAATGATCCTAGCGAGCGCAAGATGACCTACTCCTCGCCGGAGACGGCGCTTGAGTCTACGGGTGTGGGTGCAGCTCGCCGTTCGGCCGCTGTTTCCGCTGCCGAGAAGACCGCGCCTCCCAAGGAGGCACCTGCTAAGCCGCAGACCTATCAGAAGGACAAGAGCGATCCCTTCGCCAACGTTGGCCGTAACGATCCTTGCCCTTGCGGAAGCGGCAAGAAGTTTAAGAAGTGCTGCGGCGCCTAGTGATAAACCCCGTTGCCTTTTCGGGTGATGGGATCAGGAGACTGTAAAGCATGTCGGAAAAAGAACTGAAAGAACTTGAGCAGCGCATTGTCGATGCGCGCGGGTTTCTTCATATAGATGAGAAGATCGCCGAGCTGGCAAAGCTTGACGAGGAGATTTCTGCACCTGGTTTCTGGGATGACGTCAACCATGCCCAGCAGGTGTCCAAGCAGGCCTCGAATCTTCGCGACACCATTGGCGAGTATCAGCAGGCGTATAACCTGCTTGAGGATGCTCGCACGGCGCTGGAGCTGTCCGAGGAAGACGAGTCTTTTGCCATGGAGGGCCGTCAGGCGCTTGACGCGCTGGCTCCTATGCTCGATCAGCTCGAGATTGCATCGTGGTTCTCGGGTCAGTTCGATGCTGGCGATGCCATCCTCACGGTGAACCCCGGCCAGGGTGGCCTTGAGGCTCAGGACTGGACGGAGATGCTGTACCGCATGTACGTGCGCTACGCCGAGTCGAAGAAGTGGAAGGTTACGGTGCTCGACTTGGTGCCCGGCGAAGGTATCGGCCTTGACCGCGCCACCATTCAGATCGAGGGTCGTAACGCCTATGGCATGCTTCGCAGTGAGATCGGCGTTCATCGCCTTGTCCGCATCAGCCCGACTGATGCCAAGGCGCGTAGGCAGACTACGTTTGCCAGCGTCGAGATTCTTCCTGTGCTTCCTGACGACATCGAAGTCGATCTGAATCCGGCAGACGTGCGCGTCGACGTGTATCGTTCCAGCGGTCCTGGCGGCCAGTGCGTTAATACCACTGATTCAGCTGTTCGCCTTACCCATGAGCCCACCGGTATCGTGGTCACCTGCCAGAACGAGAAGTCTCAGCTGCAGAACAAGGA
>JAFYTB010000308.1 GCA_017559045.1 Eggerthellaceae bacterium
ATTGTTAAGACGCCTTCGGCCCGTAATAAGATTCGCTCGTACTTCTCGAAGATCAGCCGCTCGGATGACCTTCAGAATGGCCGCGACAAGCTGACGCGCGAGATGCGCAAGCACGGTCTGGGCATTTCGAGTGCTCAGTCGATGCGCGCGCTCAAGCAGGTGTCGGAGCACCTCGGTTTCCGCGATCCCGACGATATGCTGGTTAACATTGGCACGGGCAAGGAAAGCGCCCAGCATGTGGCTAACCGCCTGCTGAAGATTCTGGTCGACAAGGGAACGGAAGAGGCCGAGAAGCCCGGCATCGGGCATGGTGCCGCTTCGACGGGCGTGCTCCCGCCGATGCTCACCAGCGTCAAGCGTCCGAAGAAGCACGAGACGCATGCCAGCAACGGCATCGTGGTCAAGGGCATCGACGACGTGCTTGTGCGCCTGTCGCGTTGCTGCAACCCCGTGCCTGGCGACGAGATCCTTGGTTTCGTGACACGCGGCCGCGGCGTTTCGGTGCATCGCGCCGATTGCCCCAATGCGGTTGACCTTAAGCGCGAGCCTGAGCGTTTGATCAACGTTAGCTGGGAGGGTGCTGAGTCTGCGAAGGCTATGTCCTACCAGGTTGAGATCTACGTCGAAGGCCTTGACCGCATGAACCTGCTGCTTGATATGGCGCGCGTTCTTTCGGAGTCGGGCGCAAACGTGCTGTCCAACAGCTGCACGGCCCATCGCGACGGTGTTTTCGAGGCGCGATTCTTGCTGCAGATTTCCGATCTGGGCATGATCGAGCGCATGCTGCGCGATCTGCTCGATATCGATAGCGTCTTCGAGGCGCGCCGCATGGTTCCCGGTCAGAGTGGCCACAAGGCGGCAAAGAAATAGATAAGTTCGGAAGGCGTCGCCTCGTGCGGCGCTTTTCCTTTGTAGGGTTGGTTTTGGACAGGAGGTCGTTATGGCGACTCAGATATATGAGGTCAAGGGACTGTGCGTCGATGTGAGCTACATGGTCCTGGGTCCTATTCAGAACAACGTGTACATCATTTCCGATGGCAAGGGCACCATGGTGGTCGACCCTTCATGCGAGGTCGATCGTATTCTGGCTGCGCTTGATGGCACGAAGCTCGACGCCATTATCCTCACGCATTATCACTACGACCACATGGGTGCTGCGGCGGCGCTGCGCGAGGCTACGGGTGCGCCGGTTTACGCGTCGGTGTTCGATGCCGACAATGTCGAGAACCCGCCGAGCCTTGGTTTCGGTCACACCGACCCGTGCGCGGTCGATGTGAGAGTTGCTCATGGCGACATCGTTAAGGTCGGCGATATGGAGTGGAAGGCTTTGATCACGCCGGGTCATACGCCGGGCAGCATGTGTCTCTTCTGCATTCCGCAGTTCGGAAATCATGCTGAGGGCCTGCCCGTTCTTATTTCCGGCGATACGCTTTTTGCTGGCACGGTTGGTCGAACCGACTTCCCGGGTGGCAGCATGGACGAGATGCGTGCTTCCGTAAAGCGCCTTGCGAAGCTGCCCGATGACGTGGCGGTTCTTCCTGGCCACAATAATTTGACCACCATTGGCGCCGAACGCCGTCGCACCTTCGCTTACTTTGGAGATGAAGAGCACGAATAGCGGAAAGCTAGGATAAACTATACAGTCGATGTAAACTGCGCCTGCACGTGAGTTGGAGCGCAGTCAGTACGCGAAAAGGAGCGTCCCACATGGCGAGGCAGAAGAAGTTCGATTACTTCGAGGCATATGGCCAACTTACTGCTATTGCGGTTGAGATGTCCGATTTGATGATCGAGACGTTCAAGAATTACACCGTCGCGGCTTCGCTGCCGCCCGTCCTTGAGGCAATGCACAAGCTTGAGCACAAGGGCGACCTGCTCAATCATGCTATCTTCGAGAACGTGGCTACCGACTTCATGCCGCCGATCGACCGCGAGGACATCATCGATCTCGCTCACGCACTCGACAACATCCTCGACGACATCGAGTCCACGCTGCAGCACATGTACATGTACGACGTGAGCACCATGCCTGAGCAGGCTGTTGCTTTCGCCGAGATCATCAAGAAGAGCTGCGATGACCTCAACGGCGCTATGGACGAGTTCCGTCACTTCAAGAAGTCCAAGGACTTCCGCAAGCACATCGTTGCCGTGAACGATTGCGAGGAAGAGGCCGACAAGCTGTACCTCGAGGCTATGCGTCACCTGCATGTTGAGGACAACGAGGATCCCATGCACGTGCTGGTTTGGTCTCGTACGTATGCCCGCATGGAGCGTTGCGCAGACGCTTGCGAACATGTCGCCGACCTCATGGCAACCATCATCCTGAAGAACGTGTAAGCGGTTTGCAGGATCGGGTGGCGCGAACCGCTCGATGCGCGCGCCAACTTCATCGGTATTGAAAAACCCGGCAGTGCGATGACACTGCCGGGTTTTTTGTTGTGGGATGGGCTTGAGTAGCCAAAATGGGCCGAGTTTGAATAGCTGAAATGGATTGAGCTCGAGTGGTCAAAATGGGTCGAGCCTGAATATCCAAAAGCGGGGGTATTGTCAGGCTTTCCTCGTCTTTTCGAGATGTTCTAGCCAAAACAGGGGGTACTGTCATGACAGCACCCCCTGTTTTGGCTAGAAAGCGGCGCGTAATTGGGCAAAAGCTGCTTTAGCGGGCCTGATGAACGAAATAAAGCTCGTTTCTTAGCCAAAAACCCCAGCACTGTCATGACAGCACTGGGGTTTTTGGCTATTGCTTTTCGAAGACGGCG
>JAFYTB010000032.1 GCA_017559045.1 Eggerthellaceae bacterium
CAAGTCGCCTATCGTCAACACAACCAAAAGGAGCAGCACTGTCAGGATCCTCAGCCAAAACAGGGGGTTCTGTCATGATATTCAGCCAGTTTGACCTCCTTTAAGCCAAAAGGGGCAGCGCTGTCATGACAGCGCTGCCCCTTTTGGCTGGATTTTATCCAAATCAATCAGTTTCTCCAGAATCCCCTCGCCAAGACGACAAAAAATGACTAGCTCCTAGCCAAAACAGCCATCATTGTCATGACAGAACCCCCTGTTTTGGCTGAACCAAACCGAACAATCCAAGCAATCCTGACACTGCACCCTCTTTTGGCTAAAAATCACCTCTTCAAGACTCAAAGCCAGAAAGGTACATCAAAGCTATAAAAGCACAGCCAAGATCGGGTTCTAAGAGAAAGAACGAAGCCGCAAACAGCAGTGCCCCCTGTTTCGATCGCGATCATCTCGCAACCGAAACAGGGGGCACTTGCATATGCACTCTTTATAGACCGGAAAGCCACATGTCCGAACCGCGCTAGGCAAATCGCCTTTGCGCAGACCCGGCACACAGCCTTCGCTCGCTGCCTACGCTTAGCAGGCAGCTCACACCTTACTACGAGATGTGGCCCAAGAAGTCCTTCGTGCGCTCAGACTGCGGATTGTCGAAGACCTCTTCGGGAGTACCCTGCTCAACGATCACGCCGCCATCCATGAAGACAACGCGGTCAGCAACATCGCGGGCAAAGCCCATCTCGTGCGTGACAACGATCATGGTCATACCGCCGCGGGCAAGCTCCTTCATGACGTTCAGAACATCACGAACAAGCTCGGGGTCAAGCGCAGAGGTCGCCTCGTCGAACAGCATAACGTGCGGATCCATAGCCAGCGCACGCGCAATAGCAACACGCTGCTGCTGACCACCGGAAAGCTGCGACGGCTTGTAGTCAACACGCTCGCCAAGACCGACCTTCTCAAGCTGCTCAACTGCAATGCGAGAAGCCTCTTCCTTAGAACGCTTGAGAACCTTCTGCTGGGCAAGCATGACGTTGCCGCGAGCAGTCAGATGCGGGAACAGGTTGAAGCTCTGGAACACCATGCCAACCTTCGCGCGAACAGCGTTGATATCGGTCTTCTTGTCGGTAATCTCGGTGTCCTCGAAGAAGATCTTGCCGCCCGTCGGCTCTTCAAGAAGGTTCACGCAACGCAGTAGGGTGGACTTACCGGAACCCGAAGGACCGAGGATAACCACAACCTCGCCGCGATGGATGTTCAGATCGACACCGCGCAGAACATGCAGGTCACCGAAGCTCTTCTGCAAACCCTCAATGCGAACGACAATCTCGTCGTCGTAATTCTTGACTTCGCTCATCAGGCTTCCTTCCTACATGCTCGCATGCTCAGCAGGGGAAATAGCCCTGCTCTCAGCATCGGTCGACTTGCTTGCAGCGGCGCGCAGCGAGCCCTCGACATTCTCAGCGGAAGACTGAGCAGCCGAAACCACAGCAGCTGCAGCGGCGCTCGTGCCCTCCTTAACAATGGACTTAGCCTTCTTGGCCTTCTTCTTGGGCTTACCCGCATCGTTGCCAGCAAGCTTGTTCTCGAGATTGCCAACCACCTTAGCCAGCGGCAGCGTAATGATCAGGTAGAAGAACGCTGCAACGATGTACGGCGTAATAGAGCCCGTGTTGGCGACGATGGTCTTTGCGTACATAACGACTTCCAGAACGCCAACAGCTGCCAGCATCGAGGTGTCCTTGTACAGCAGGATGAACTCGCTGGTCATCGTGGGGATAACACGGCGAACCGTCTGCGGAATGATGACGAACATCATCGTCTGGGCACCGTTCATACCGAGCGAACGAGAAGCCTCGAACTGTCCCTTGGGAATGGACTGGATGCCCGCACGGAAGATCTCACACAGATAGGCACTCGAGTTCATTGCCAAAACGATGACGCCCAGCGGGAAGTTCGGAATGTTGATACCAGCAAGAGGCAGGCCAAAGAACGCAATGTAGATCTGGAGGAACAGCGGCGTACCACGAACCACGTTGACGTACGTAGTTGCGATACCACGCAGCACCGCCAGCTTGGACATGCGCATAAGCGCGAGAGCCAGGCCGATGGGAATAGCGACCGGGAACGCCACGGCCACGATACCGACAGCCATGAGGAAGTCCTTAAGGACAACCGGGAAGCTGGTTACCAGAAGAATAGGGTTCAGGAACAAACGCAGGAACTTGTTGGAGTTCCACTTCTCGACCCAAGCCTGATCAGAGAGCCAAGACGCAATCTGCTCAGCAATGGTCACATTGACGACCGGGATCGTGGGAATGTTCTCGATGGCGAACTCGCCACCGTCAGCGAGCACATACGTGCCTGCCATCTGCATTTCGCCACCCTGGGCCGGGAACTGTACGTTGTAAACCTCGATGCGGAAATAGCCGCCGGCTTGTGCGGGTTCGGGGAACGCCAGTCTCAGCGTCTGCCCGTCGGCGATTACTTCAGCATCAATATTGGTGCGCTCCATCAGGTCTGCACCCGTGAGCATGGTCACGCGCACATTATCCGTTCCATACGAGGTGCCTTCAGGGAACGTAAGCGTGAAGCCGGCAATTTGCTCAGCATCAGTACTCTGGCCCTCCCAGGTCACACGCGTGTCGGTTGCACCCTGCACGTCGCTGCCGGAATCGGCATTAGGCTTCGCCGAGCACTTGGTGGTCTCAAGACCCCATGCAGGCTCAGGTGCCGCAAGGAACATACAGGCGCATGCCGCCACAACAAGCACAAGCAGCGCGGAAATTATTTGGTGAGTCAGACGCTTAGTCTGCATATTGGCATCCCTTATCAAATCAGTCGCAGTAATGTCAGAAGGATGGGAAGGCCCTCCCTCGCGGCAAGAGCCACGAGCAGAGGGCCTATCGAAATCGCAATGGTTTTGCCATAAACCCGCAGCTCAAGCTAGCGGGACTTGGACATTAGAACCAGTTAGCAGCGATAGCGGCGATGGTGCCGTCAGCCTCGAGCTCAGCCAGAGCAGCGTTGATAGCTGCGGTCAGACCAGCGTTGTCCTTGGAAACAGCGATGCCGTACTCCTCACCGGTAGCGATGGACTTAACAACGACAGCGTCGGTGTAAGCCTCAGCAACGGTGCGGTTGACAACTGCAAGGTTGGTGCACACGGCGAGAACCTGACCAGCCTGCATAGCAGCGAAGGAGTCGGTGGAGTTGCCGTAGGGCACGATGATGGCGTTCGGGTAGTCCTCGAGCATCTGAGCCTCACCAGTGGTACCGGACTGAACGGCGATCTTGACGCCCTCAGCGCTCAGCATCTCCTCGAGGTTCTCAGCGGTGATGCCGCTGTCCTTCATGACGGCGATACCCAGATCGTCGACATAGTAGGAAGCGGTGAAGTCGATCTCCTGGAGACGCTCGGGCGTGATGGAGAAGCCGGAGAGGCCCACGTCACACTGGCCGCCAGCGGCGACAGCGGTCACGATAGCGTCGAACTGGAGCTGCTTGAACTCGGGGGTCAGGCCGAGCTTCTCGCAGATAGCCTTAGCGAGGTCGATCTCAAAGCCAACCATCTCGCCGTCAACGAGGTTCTCGAACGGCGGGTAGTCGGGAGAAGTGGCGATAACGAGCTTGCCCTCCTCGAGCAGCGTATATGCAGCCTCATCGCCAGCAGGCTGATCTGCAGGCTCTTCGCTGGAGCAGCCGAAGAGACCCAGGGAGGCGACGAGTGCGAATGCAGCAGCGACGACGCCCCATTTCTTCATCTTCATGGTAGTTTCCCCTTTCTTCACCACGTGCGAACATAAGCCGTGGCGACATACATCCGCCATTATACGGCTTATACGCACTGAAACCATCATCAATCAAGTGTCAAGATGGTCTCAAGCAGGGAAAACAGAGTTTCTATACAGCAGAAATGGACTACTGCAGCGGCTTGGGAGCAGGCGGCACCCCTTGTCTAGCGGGCTCCGACTCGAGTGCGTGGGCAAGCACCTGCATGCG
>JAFYTB010000033.1 GCA_017559045.1 Eggerthellaceae bacterium
TCCGAACCGGCATCTGCCTTCCCCTCAGAGAGCTTCACCTGATCCCACAGATCAAGCACTTCGTTCGCATTGGCTGCAGCCGCCTCGCCAAATACATGCGGATGACGACGAATCATCTTCTCGTTGACGTCACGACAGACATCATCGATGGTGAACTCGCCCTCATCGGCAGCAATCTGGCAATGGAGAACAACTTGAAGCATCACGTCGCCCAGCTCTTCGCGCAGATGAGAAACGCTGCCAGATTCGATGGCATCGACAGCCTCGTAAGCCTCTTCGATCATGTTATGGGCAATGGTCTGGTGAGTTTGCTCTCGGTCCCACGGACATCCATCAGGAGCGCGCAGTGCCTCAATAGTAGCGACAAAGGAATCGAAATCTTCATGCGGACGTACAACGACATCAGCAACCATCTTGTCAGCCACGAAGCCGCACCCCTTCCTAAACAAACCCCCAAATTTAGGGCGATTTTACAATGTCCCATGCATACGCAATGTGCCTCTCGCCGACTCGCACTCAAACGTCACAATTCCTCTGCAGAGCCGCCTTCGAGGCGACAGAAGCGCAGGAAACCCGAAAACCATTAGTTTCGGTATCGATTTTCCCTGCTCATGTCGTAATATAGGGGAACGAATGGGCGCGACCTGCACTTTTCCCTAGCGCTTGCAGTTGCACCCGAACAGATTCGATATGAAAGAGAGATCCATGGCAGCACCTACCATGACCCCCGAACAGCGCGCCGCTGCGCTCGAGAAGGCACGCGTCGTTCGCGCAGCTCGTTCCGAAATCACCACCAAGTTGTCCATGGGCCTTATGGCTCCCGCAGACGTTCTTGCTCAGGTTGACGATCCCATCATCGGCCGCATGAAGGTCAAGTCCTTCATCACCGCTTGCCCGGGCTTCGGCAAGGTCAAGACCGAGCGTCTCATGGAGGAACTGGGCATCGACGCCAACCGCCGCATCCAGGGCCTCGGCTCCAACCAGATGAAGGCTCTCAAGGAGGCTCTCGCTTAAGCGCGAGTTAGCAACCCCTTATTAGCAGACGAGGTCGGACGCAAGTCCGACCTCGTTTCTTTTTGCGCAATGCGCGCAAGACAAAAAGAAAAGGCCCTGCCCCCTCCAAAAGCAGAACCTTCCTTTTGTGAAGCAAATATGCTTCGTGTGTTACGCGGGCTATTATAGCGTAAGGCATTAACTAACACCGCAAGAATTTTTTGACAAAACACGCTGCTGAACAGCTGTTTTATCAGGAGCAAAGCCCGAATCGCTAGAGAGGTCTGCGGGCCTCGATAGCACGGCTGAGGGTCACCTCGTCGGCAAACTCAAGATCGCCTCCAACGGGCAAACCACTCGCAGGGCGCGTGACGGCAACACCAATGGGCTTGATGAGTCGCGCCAAGTAGGCCGCGGTCGTCTCGCCCTCGATGTTCGGATTGGTGGCCAGAACCACTTCCGCAACATCCTCAGAAGCCAAGCGCTTCAGCAACTCTGCAACGCGCAAATCATCAGGGCCGATGCCCTCCATAGGAGAAAGCGCACCACCAAGCACGTGATACACACCAGAAAACACGCCGGTGCGCTCAATGGGCGGAATATCACGAGGCTCGCTCACCACGCAGATGATGGACTGATCGCGCTTCGTACTTGCGCAGATCTCGCACACATCGTCCTCAGCGTAGTTGAAGCAACGCTCGCAGAAGCGAATCTTGTCCTTCACCTCAGCAATGGCCTCAGCAAGGCGTAGGGCAGTTGCCTTATCGGAATTGAGGATCCAATAAGCCATGCGCTGAGCCGACTTCGGGCCAACACCGGGAAGGCGCTCGAGCTCATCAAGAAGTTTTTGAATGGCAGGGGCTGCTTGCACGAGCCAATTACCTACATGAGACCGGGGATCTTCATGCCGCCCATGACGGCACCCATGCGAGCATTCGTGGTCTCGGTGACCGTGCGAAGAGCCTCGTTGACTGCGGCAACGACCATGTCCTGCAGCATCTCGACGTCCTCGGGATCGACAGCCTCGGGATCGATGGTGATGGACTTAATGGTGCTGTCACCTGCGGCAACAACCTTGACCATACCGCCACCAGCGCTAGCCTCGAACTCCATTGCTGCAAGCTCTTCCTGAGCGCGAGCAGCCTCAAGCTGCATCTTCTGAGCCTGCTTCATCATCTTACGCATATCCATGAGTAAATCTCCTTTTCCTTCCCCATCGGGGATCTATCATCGAAATCGACCGTGATGCAATTGCATCGAAGTCGCTTTTTCCTCTATCTAGGCAAGTCCAGGTCTGCCTAGAGCCTAAACTTCCGTAAACGTCAGGCCATCGCCGAAGCCGAATGCGAGAACAGCATTGAGATCCTCGGCGGAAACCTCTTTGCCAGGCTCTGCAGCAGGCACGGAAGTAGCCTGAGACTGCGCCTGCGAAGAAGCATACGCCTCCCACGGAGGAACATCGGCAGCCGCGGTTTGGTTTGCTGCGGGCCTCTGCTCAAATCTTTGCTCAAACTTCTGCGGAGCTTGCTGGCCAAACGCCTGAGAAGCCTGCTGTCCAGCACGCGACGACATATCGGGACGAGAGGCAGCCTGCTCAGCAGGATGCGACGCAGGCTGCGGTACGTACGACCCGTAACCGTCATCATCGTAGGGCACGTAGTCGTCGTAGATGTCGACCGGCGGAGCGTCGTATTCGTACGGCGCGGGGTCGGGCGCAGCAGACCTAGATGCAGCGGCAGCAGCAACGGGCTGTTGAGCCTGGGGGCGTGCCTGCGTAAAGCTTTCCTCACGCACAGGGCGAGAAACGGCCTGATTCTGAGGAGCCGCAGAACGCGAAGCGGCGGCAAAGGATCCGCCAGCAGAAGCGGCAGAAGACACCGCGCCCGCAGAAGCAGCACCCACAGATGCTGTACTTACAGCACCTGCAAAACCGGCGTTTGCAGAAGCACCAGAAGCACCCGCCTTCCTCACGCGGAAAGGCACCGGAGCACCGCACGCTGCGGCCAAGCTGCGACCAAGCTCAGCCTGAATATCAGGCTTCTGCACAGCATTGAAAGCGAACTCGTTTTTCTCGAGGAACTCGATGACCAAGCAGCCCTCAGCCTCGTCGAACAGAGCCTTCGTGTTCAGGAACAGAACACCGTAAGCGGTCTTAGCCTTCTTAAGCGAAGCAAGCGCCGCCTGCCAAAGCCGCTGAAGAGCGGCGGGATTACCTAATTGAGCGGCCAGCTGGCCGGAAACAGAACCAGCGGAAGCCACCGTATTCGCCGGAGCCTCGGAAGAAGCTTCCTGGACACCACGGTCGGCAGCGCTCTTTGCACTCGCGACCGCTTCCGCAGAAGCAACCTGAGTAACCTGCTCCCTCGAAGCGACTCCCGATCCGCCAATGGGACGGGACGGCTCCGCAGAAGGCTTCACAGACACAGCTGCAAAACCGCCAGCATGCGTAGGCGCAGCCGAAGAAGACTCTGCGGATGCGGGGGCGAAGCCACCTGCGCTGGCGGACACAAATCCCCCCATGTTCGCAGGCGCCACCGAAGCCTCCGCAAAAGCAGGAGCAGCAACCGCGGGTCGGGCCTCAAGCGCCTCGATGCGCGCCGCCAAACCCTCAAGCGTCAGATCGGATTCCGGACGCACCATGCGCGTGAGTGCAATCTCAAAAGAAAGACGAGGATTCGTCGAAGTCTTCAATTCGGCAGAGAGATCACCCAGCACGCCCAGCAGGCGAGCCAAACGATCAGGACCAAACAGGGTGAGCTCCTGCATCATCTCGCGACGAGCAGCCTCGCTCACATTCAAAGCAACCTCGGCGCCCGCAAGGCTGAGGACGTACAGGTTGCGAATATGCTCTGCGAAATCGCGGGTGAACTGCGCCAGATCGGCACCAGTTTCCACGTATTCAGCCGTCCACTTAAAGCAAGCAGCAACATCGCGCTTGCCAACAAAACGGACGATCTCGGCAAGATCGCTGGAGTCGAGCGCGCCAAGCATACGCTCGGCAACCTCCATGCTCACGCTTCCCTCGCCAAAAGCAATAAGCTGCTCCAATGAGGTAAGCGCGTTGCGCATACCGCCTTCCGCGCGATGAGCAATAAGCTCAAGCGCCTCTTCCTCATACTCGACGCCCTCGGCCACACAGATAGCGCCCAAGCGAGACACGATCGAGTCGTTGGAAATACGGCGGAAGTCAAATCTCTGGCAACGCGAATGAATGGTCTCGGGGACCTTCTGCGGATCGGTGGTAGCCAGAATGAACACTACATGGCTCGGCGGCTCCTCGAGCGTCTTCAGCAGCGCGTTGAACGCCGCGGTCGACAGCATGTGAACCTCGTCGATGATGTAGATCTTATAACGCCCGCGCGTCGGGGCGAACTGCACGCGACCGATGATCTCCTCGCGCACGTTGTCGACACCCGTACGGCTGGCGGCATCGAGCTCATAAACGTCAGGGTGTTCGCCCAACGCAATGAGCTCGCAGTCTTCACATGTGCCATCAGGCTCGGACGTCGGGCCCTTTTGACAGAGCAACGCCTTCGCCAACAAGCGGGCCGTGGTGGTCTTACCCGTACCGCGCGGTCCCGTGAACAGGTAAGCATGGCTCACCTTATCGCGTTCGATGGCGTTCTTGATGGTGCGCTCGATATGCTCTTGGCCCACCACGTCCTCAAAAACCTGAGGACGATATTTACGGTACAGTGCCTCCGACATTGCCGCAGCTTCTTCCTACAGGAAGTAGTCCACGCCGCCCTCGATAAGCGGCTGGAACTTGTTGCCCGGAACGTTCTTATAGAGACCGTAGCCGCTGCGCTCGGTATGACCCATCTTGCCGAGAACACGACCGTCCGGGCTGGTGATACCCTCAATTGCCAGAATGGAGCCGTTGGGGTTCACGCTCATATCGAGAGACGGCACGCCGGCCTCGTCGACATACTGCGTAGCAACCTGACCATTAGCCAGCATCTGAGCGAGCAGCTCGTCGCTCACAACGAAGCGACCCTCGCCATGGCTGATAGCGATGTTGTGGATGTCGCCCACCTGGCAGCGGGAAAGCCACGGAGACAGGCTGGAAGCAACGCGCGTACGCACGAGACGGCTCTGGTGACGGCCGATGTTGTTGAACGTAAGCGTGGGGCAGGTATCGTCCATAGGACGGATATCGCCGTACGGCACAAGGCCGAGCTTAACGAGAGCCTGGAAGCCGTTGCAAATGCCCAGCATCAGGCCGTCGCGGTTGAACAGCAGGTCGCGCACAGCCTCGGTAACCTCGGGAGCGCGGAAGAATGCCGTGATGAACTTTGCGGAACCGTCGGGCTCGTCGCCGCCGGAGAAGCCGCCGGGGATCATGATGATCTGGCTGTTCTTGATGGCGTCGACCAGGGCACGAGTGCTCTCGGCAACCTTATCGGGAGTGAGGTTGTTGATGACCAGCGTCTGCGGAATAGCGCCTGCGCGCTCGTATGCGCGAGCGGTGTCGTATTCGCAGTTGGTACCCGGGAAGACGGGGATGATGACACGCGGACGAGCGATGGGCTCGCCAGTGTAGGTCAGCGGAAGAGCGGTGGTGTGGCTGACGGCCTGGACCTTCTCACCCGCGCCGCGATACGGGAAGACCGGCTCGAGCTTGCCCTCCCATGCCTCCTGCAGCTTAGCAAGATCGATGGTCTCGCCTGCGGCGACAAACTCGTATGCCTCGGTGGTAACGCCCAGCTCAACCACGCCCATGTTGGCCGTAGCCTCGGGAATAGCAGCGTCGTCAGCAAGCTCGACGGCGAATGCGCCGTATGCGGGAACGAAGAAGGTGTCGACATCGACGCCCTCGTTGATGGAGAGGCCAATGCCGTTGCCCACGCACATCTTGAACAGAGCCTCGGCGTCGCAACCGTAGCCCGGGGTAGACACAGCAAGTGCCTTGCCCTCGCCAATGAGCTTCTCGACGCAGTCAAAGACCTCGTTCAGGCTAGCAGCCTCGGGAACGATGCCGTTCTCGCCATAGAACGGATGGATGCACACAACGCGGCTGCCCGCCTTCTTGAACTCAGGCGAGGTGACGCGATCGACATGGCCCACAGCCGTGGCGAAGCTGACCAGCGTCGGCGGAACGTCGAGCTGCTCGAAGCTGCCGGACATGGAGTCCTTGCCGCCGATGGAACCGATGCCCAGATCGATCTGGGCCATGAGGGCGCCCAGCACAGCTGCAGCAGGCTTGCCCCAACGCTTCGGCTCAGTGCGGAGACGCTCGAAGTACTCCTGGAAGGTAAGGTAAGCGTCTTCGCGCTTGAAGCCTGCAGCCACAAGCTTCGCAACGCTCTCAACGACAGCGATGTAAGAGCCCTCGAACTGGTTCACGGAAGTGAGATAGGGGTTGAAGCCCCAAGCCATGCCGGAGCACGTAGTGGTCTCGCCATCAACCGGCAGCTTGGCAACCATAGCCATGTTCGGCGTAAGCTGGTTCTTACCGCCGAAGGGCATGAGCACGGTAGCAGCGCCGATGGTGGAGTCAAAGCGCTCGGAAAGGCCCTTGTTGGAGCACACATTGAGGTCGGTCATGACGGAGGTCATGCGCTCCTCGAGGGTCTCGCCCTCCCATGCGCATGCGTAGTCGCCGCCCTCGACGATATGGACGTCCATATGCTTGGGTGCGCCGTTGGAAGCAAGGAACTCACGGCTCACGTTGACGATAGCCTCGCCGTTCCACTCGATGACCACACGAGCTTCCTCGGTGACGGTAGCGACCGGCGTTGCCTCGAGGTTCTCCTCTTCAGCAAGAGCGAGGAACTTCTCGACATCCTCGGCAGCGAGGGCAACAGCCATACGCTCCTGGCTCTCAGAGATGGCCAGCTCGGTGCCATCGAGACCGTCGTACTTCTTGGGCACTGCGTTCAGATTGACATGCAGGCCGTCGGCAAGCTCGCCGATAGCAACGGAAACGCCGCCTGCGCCGAAGTCATTGCAGCGCTTGATCATCTCGCAAGCATCCTTGCGACGGAACAGACGCTGGATCTTACGCTCAACCGGAGCGTTGCCCTTCTGGACCTCTGCGCCGCAGCTCTCAAGCGACTCCATGTTGTGAGCCTTCGAGGAACCCGTAGCACCGCCGATGCCGTCGCGACCAGTGCGGCCGCCCAGCAGCACGACGACGTCGCCAGCAGCAGGAGTCTCACGGCGAACGTGGTCAGCGGGAGTTGCGCCCACGACCGCGCCGATCTCCATGCGCTTGGCAGCATAGCCGGGATGATAAAGCTCATCGACCTTGCCAGTAGCAAGACCGATCTGATTGCCATAGGAAGAGTAGCCGGCAGCAGCCGTGGTCACCAGCTTACGCTGCGGCAGCTTGCCAGGCAGCGTCTCGGAAACGGGAACCAGCGGATCGGCAGCGCCGGTAACGCGCATTGCCTGATAAACCTCGCTACGGCCCGAAAGGGGATCACGAATAGCGCCGCCCACGCACGTAGCTGCTCCGCCAAAGGGCTCGATCTCGGTGGGATGGTTGTGGGTCTCGTTCTTGAAGAGATACAGCCAGTCCTGCTCCTCGCCGTTGACGTCGCACTTGATCTTGACCGTGCAGGCGTTGATCTCCTCGGACTCGTCGAGGTTCTTCAGGATGCCCTTTGCCTTAAGGTAACGAGCGCCGATGGTACCCATGTCCATGAGGCAGACGGGCTTATGCTCGCGGCCAAGCTCACGGCGCATCTCGAGGTACTTCTCGAAAGCTGCCTTAACGGCTGCGTCGTCAATCTGAACGTTCTCGAGAACAGTGCCGAACGTGGTGTGGCGGCAGTGATCGGACCAGTAGGTATCGATCATCTTGATCTCGGTGATAGTGGGATTGCGCTCTTCAGAAGCGAAGTACTCCTGGCAGAACTTGATGTCTGCGAGGTCCATTGCCAGACCGCGCTCAGCGATGAACGCAGCAAGGCCGGCCTCGTCAAGCTCGAGGAAGCCATCGATGGTCTCGACCATCTCGGGCACGGGATATTCCATCTTCAGGGTCTCGCGGACATCGAGGCTTGCCTCGCGTGCCTCGACCGGGTTGATGAGGTGATGCTTGATAGCAGCGATATCGTCCTCGGAAAGCTTGCCCTCGAGGATGTAGACCTTTGCACTGCGCACGTCAGGACGCTCGCCCTGGCTGATGAGCTGGACGCACTCGCTTGCGGAGTCGGCGCGCTGGTCAAACTGACCAGGCAGGAACTCAACGGCAAACAGCACAGCGCCGTCAACCTGGGGAAGCTCATAGCTGACATCGTCAGACTGGGGCTCGCTGAAGACCGTGGGCACGCACTGAGCAAACAGCTCGTCGGAAATGCCCTCAACGTCGTAGCGGTTCAGAAGCCTCAGAGACTCCAAACCCTCTATTTCAAGAATGGTACGCAGCTCGCGCGCAAGCTGCTGTGCCTCAACATCAAAACCGGGCTTCTTCTCAACATAAACTCGAGAAACCATGCCTTGTCCGCCTTCCTGTATTTGCGCAGTTTTCGACAAGTAACAGAATAAACCAAAGGCGACGCTGCAAGAGCGTCGCCTCCGTCTGAATCACTATGTAGCGCCTTATCGGCAGGCACTTGGCGAAGCTGCGGCAAAGCCTGCCGTTCCTCGCCCAAATTGCCACGTGAATTTGCGGTTTCCCGCCAGCTGGTTACTCTGCCTTGTCCTCGGACTTAGCCTCGGCCTGCTCTGCAGCGGGCTCGGTTGCGGCCTGCTCCTCAGCAGCCTTCTCAGCCTTGGCCTTCTCAATAGCCTTGGGGTTGCGGCTTGCGTTCTTACCGCTGCCCTTCTCCTTGCCCTGGGAAAGACGCTCGGCACGTGCAGCAGCCTTCTCGGCCTTAGCCTGCTCAGCCTCAAGCTTGATCATGCGCTCCTGATAAGCCGTACGCTCTTTGCGGATCTTCGAGAGGTCGACGTAGAAAGCGCCAATGATCAGAGCATAGGCAAGAACCATGAAGATCATGGAAATCATTGCCGGCTCAATGCCGCGCGTAAGCCACGAAAGGGCGGTCGAGGCAACAGCGCCGACAAGGCAGCCCCACCACAGCTTGCGCAGGAACTTATAACGATCGGTATCGGGGGTGTAATACTTGCGGTCAAGACGACGCTGCTCGTCACGGGCGGCCTTCTGGGCCTGCTTCTGAGCTGCCTTGCGCTGCTCAGGCGTCTTCTTGGCGGACTTCACGGTAACGGAAGCTGCGGCCTTGCTCTTCGGCTTAGCAGATGCTGCGCTCTTACGAGTGCTGCCCGAACCGGCATTCTCTTCGCTGTAGCGCTCATTCTGGAAATTTCGCTGGGACATGTCTCTCCTCTTACTCGCGTGCCTCAATTGCGCACGCAAGCTCAAGTCTCGGTTTACCTAATCTCAAACAAAAGTTCATTGTACTGTACCGCAGAAGGAAAGCCCCGAGAAACCGCGACTAGCCAGCCTAAATACCTCAGGCAAGATCTATGTCTCGTGTTGGATCAACACCTCAAGCCAGATCAGAGTTTACGTACGCCTTCACAATGAACGACTTCAAAGCAGGCACATCCTTTGCGGCAAAGGAGTAACGCACAACCTGAGGCTGGCCAGCATCGGAAGCATCCTCCTGCTCGACACGCACGAAAGCGAAATCGACCGTAGCGTAATGCTGCGTGGTGAGCAGCGCATACGCATAGCAGCTCGCTTGAAGGCGATGCTTATCCTGCAGTCGCTCAGGCGTCTCCTCGGGGGATCCACCCGTCTTGTAGTCGATCACAAGAGCATGCTCGCCGTTCGCGCTTTCCGCAAGCAGGTCGATCTCGCCCTCGAGGAAACGCAGACCAGCTTCGCCTTCGGCTGCTTCGGTCTTTGCCTCGAGCTTGCCCGTCTCCGCCTCTGCTTTGTCCGTCGCTGCATCTACCCTTCCAGCACCGAAATCGAGTGCAACCATAAAGGGAACCTCGGCCCGCACGCGATCGAAACCTTCGACAGTACGTGCAAGATCGCTGCCAAACCAACGGGCAAGAGCGCGATCAAGTCGATTGCGAACCTCGCCACTAATGCCATAGCTGCGCGCAATGCCATCAACGGCTCCAGCAGGAGGCAAGACAAGACCATCGACCTTGCCGAAGCCCATGCGCATAACGGCAAGCTGCCCCACTCGATGGAACGCCGATCCAACGTCGGTAGCAGACGGTACGAAGCCCGTCTCCCCCGCCGCCGTCTCAACTTCAGCATCTCCAGCAATCCCCGCTCGACCAACAGAAGCATGCGAACCGCTCAGGTCGTCGCGTTCTTCGATAGGCAGATGATCGTTGTGCGGAGCGATACCGGAGTACGAGAAGACATCGCTTCGAACGGAAACCGTCTTGCACGAAAGCGGCTCATAGGGCTCAAGCTGCGGAAAGTCGCAAGGAACGGAGGAGCTTGCGCCATCGAGGCCAGCCTTGTGAGACGCGTTGTTAGATTCGCCCTCGACTTCAGTCACGCCCACCGCTTCGGAGATAGCCTCCCAGCTAAAAGGTCGTTCGCTCGAAACATACACACGATCGAATGCCGCAGGGCAGGATCCGCCGTAAGGCAGCTCGCTCTTGCCTTCAGGGAAATCATTGAACTCACCGACAAGCGCCGCACGAACGTCATCCAGTATCGGCATCTGCTTGTAAGAACCCGCCGGATCATCAGCCTTAGGACTCTTCACCAGGCCGCTCACCAGCAGATACTCGCTCGCCCTTGTGCATGCCACGTAGAACTTGCGCTGAGCCTCCTCTACCTCGGAAAGCCAATCGTATTTGCGGGCAGCGCCAGCAAACTCGGCGTAATCCCGCGCCATGGCAGGATCGAGAAGGTAGTCGCACGAGAACTCAGTCGAAAGTCTTTTGATGGCGCTGGGCATCACCTTGCTTGCCTTAGCGGAAATAGCGACATAGATCCTCTGGTCGCGCGTGGTCATGGAGAAGGTGCTCGAGCAACGCTCCCACGGCTCGTAGTTCGCCACCGCCACAATGGGAAACTCCAGACCCTTCGATTTATGCACCGTCATGAGACGCACCGCGTTCTGATCGGCAACCGACAGAGACGCCGGCGCAGACTTCTGCGTTTCCACCATAAGGCGGAA
>JAFYTB010000034.1 GCA_017559045.1 Eggerthellaceae bacterium
ATCGAAGAGGCCGCAGGCGTTCTCAAGCATAAGCAGCGCAAGGCGAAGAGCGAGCGTAAGCTGGCCAACATGGACCAGCATCTCGCTCGCGCCAAGGATGTTATCGCAGAGGTAGAGCGCCAGCTTGGCCCGCTCGAGCGCAAGGCTAAGCGCGCCCGCACCTATCAAGAGCTTAAGGTTGAGCTTGATTCTCTCAATCTGCAGCTTGCCGTTGATGACCTGCGTGTTCTTCAGCAGAAATGGGATCTTATCAAGCAGCAGGAGGCCGATCTGCTCGTCTCTATTGAGGAGAGCAAGGCTGAGATCGCTAACGCCGAGGCTTTGGCTGAAGAGCTTCAGGAAAAGATCCGCATTGAGAACATCGACGCAAGCTCTCTTGCTCGACAGCATGCGCGCATTTCGTCGGCAGTCGAGCGTTTCGACTCTACCGTTCTGCTTATGCACGAGCGTCGTCGCTCTGCGCAAACGCGTGCGGGAGAGCTTGAGCTTTCCCTTGAGACGAACGCCGCCAAGAAGGCCGCCGCTCAGACGGAGCTCGCCAACGCTGTTGCTCAGCTCGAGGAGGTTCGTGCCGAGCGCGAGCTTGCCGAGCAGCGCAAGGCAAGCTTCGAGCAGTCTTACCGTGATCTGGGTGTTCGACGTACCGATCTCGAGCGCGAAGCTGGAAATCTTGCGCGTGAGATGCGCGAGCTTGAAAGCAACATCGACGTTGCTCGTCGCAAGCATGCCGAAACCCAGGAAGTGCTTTCAAACGGTTTGGCTCATATTAAGGTCATCGAGGGCCATGTTGCCGAGCTTGAGCTTCAGCTTGCTCGCTCCATCTCCGACGCCGAGACCCTTGCCGGTCAGGTGAAGGCAGACGAGGAGGCGGTTGCGGCCGCGTCTGAGCAGGAGTCTATGGCCCGAAAGCAGGTTGGTGAATCTCTGCGAGCACGCGATGAGGCTCGAGCTGCTTTCGAGGCAGCGCGCGAGCATCTCCGTGATCTCGCGGCTCGTATTGCCGCTCTTGAGGAGATCGAGCGTGCGAGTGCGGTTGCTGAAGGCCCCGCACGTGCGTGGATCCTCGATAATGAAAAGACCCTCGCTGGTTCTCTTGCGCCGCTCTCTCATGTTATCCAGGTCGCTTCGGGTCGTGAGGCTTTGGTTGAGCGTCTGCTTGGAAATGATCTTACTACGCTGGTTATCGATGACGCGTCCGCTTGTCGTAGCGTTGCGGAAGCCCTGTCCCAGGGTGGTCACGATGGAGAAGTTTCCTTCCTCCTTCGTTCGGGCAATTCCGTAGAACCTCCCGCTGTTCGTCATCCGTTGACTTCTCCGGGCAGTGCCTTGCTGAACGATTTGCACTATCCCGAAAGCGCAGCGCGTGCCGTTGAGGCGCTGCTGGGCGATGTAGTGGTGTGCACTACGCTTGATGAAGCCCTTTCGGCTCATGCGTCCGATAAGCTGGGTCTTCGCTTTGCTGCCGAAGACGGATCCGTTGTCTGGGCGTCTGGCAAGGTCTCCTTCGGCCGTCGAGTAGAGACGGGGGAGGACGGCGTTCTGGCTCGTGTGCGCCATCTTGAAGAGCTTCGCAATCTGCATGCTCAAGCTGAAGCGTCCAGCGAGGAGGCAAAGGTTAAGGCGGATGCTTCCGAGGCTGTTCTGCGTGATGCGCAGGCAAAGAGTCTCGAGCTGTCGCAGAACCTCGCCTCTTTGCGTGGTAAGCACGAGGCCTTGCGTGCCGAGGCTGGCCGAGCTCAGGAGAAGCTGTCTGCGGTGCGTCGTGAGCTCGAGGGCGTTCAGCGTCAGCGCGCCGAAGCGGAAGCCATCATCGCAAGCGCGCGTCCCGATGTCGAGGAGTACGAGCGCCAGCAGGTCCAGCTTGACGAGCGCCTTACTCAGGCTAAGGAGTCGCACGAAGCGACGCAGCAGGCTTTGGCCCCCCTGCGTCGTGAGGCTCACAAGGTGAGCGACCAGCTGTCCGAGGCTAAGCTCAAGGCTGCTACTTTGGCCGAGAGGTTCATCTATACCGAGCGAATTGTTGAGTCGCGTAAGCGTGACATTGTTCAGCTTGATGTTCAGGAGCGCGAGGCTCGCGCAACCTTGGCGGTAAAGACCGTTTCGGTGCAGCGTATCGATCCCATGATCGCTCTGTTCGATGAGCTGGTTCGTACGGCGCGTCTTCGTATGCAGGCGATCGAGGAGCAGGCTGCTGCTGCGCAGGATTCTTCTTCCGGTTTGCATGCGGCGGTTTCGGAGGCTCGCGGTCGCGCTCGTGATGCTCACTCTGCCTACGATCTCGTTAATGAGCGTCTGGCGAATACTCGCGTCGAGAAGGGTCGCCTGGAGATCAAGGTTGAGGCTGCGGTTAAGGTCATCGTCGAGGATTGCGCTACGCCGCTTGATCGCGCTATCGAGCTTCCTGCTGTTGCCGATCGTGCTTTGCTTGAGGAAGAGGCTGCGCGTCTCAATAAGCGTATCGCCAATCTCGGTGTCATCAATCCCGATGCTGCCCGCGAATACGATGAACTTAAGGTTCGTTACGACTATCTGGCTACCCAGCTTGCGGATCTCGATTCTGCGAGAAAGTCTTTGGCGAAGATCAACCGCGTCATCGATGCGCGCATGAAAGATGACTTCGTTCGTACCTTTGAGCAGGTCAACACCAACTTCAAGGAGATCTTCGGCGTGCTGTTCCCCGGTGGATCTGCCGAGCTTTCCTTGGTTGATCCTGATGATCTGGAGAACACGGGCGTTGAGGTTACCGCTCAGCCGGCAGGCAAGCGCATCACGAAGATGATGCTCATGTCGGGTGGCGAGAAATCGCTGACGGCTCTGGCTCTGCTCTTTGCGGTGTATCGCACTCGTACCACGCCTTTCTACATTCTCGATGAGGTTGAGGCTGCGCTTGACGATACGAACCTGCGTCGTCTGTGCTCTTACGTCAATGAGCTTCGCTCCACTACGCAGCTCATCATGATTACGCACCAGCGTCGCACCATGGAGATGGCCGATGTTCTGTTTGGCGTGTCTATGCAGGCTGACGGTGTTACCAAGGTCATCAGCCAGCGTCTTGAAGCGGCGTTGCGTCACGCTGAATAGCAACTTGTTTGGTAATTTAAATGATTGAGGGTAGGCAAATTGCCTACCCTCAATTGCGTTTATGGGCTTGTGTCGACTTGCAAGAGTCGTGCTTTTAGTACGTCTCGATGAGATCGAGGAGCTCCTGTTTGGAGTGAACTCCCGTCTTTGAGTAGATATGCCTGATGTGCGTCTCGATGGTGCTCTTCGACAGGACCATCGTTTCGCGCATGTAAGGGACCGAGCGTCCCTTTCCGCTCTAGCCAAGCACTTCCGCTTCACGCGCCGACAGCTTGAAGTCGGCGACGATGCGGCTTATCGCATCGGTTTCTTCATCTTGGGGCGTGGACGTGTTGTGTGCCGGGAGGGCGCTCTTGGATTCCTCTTGAATGGGTGCCGCTTCGAATCTTCTCTGAAGGTGCATGAACAGCGGCAGCATGACGACGGAGATGCAGATCAGCACGAGGCAAATGGGCAGATGCTGGATTCCCGAAGCCACTACCCACATGCTGAGGATTCCGCTCAGCATGAAGCCAAGCTGGGCAGCTGCGCGGAAGATGCCGAACGTTTCGCTGGGAAGACAGAACCCTATTGCGGTGATGCGCGCGAAGATAACGAGGAACAGCACCTCGGCATAAAGGGCTGCCGAGCAGGCAAGAACAAGCGCTATGGTGTTGAGAACCTCGCTGTCCATGGCGTAGCAGCATAAAGACGCAACGATGAGCGGAATAGCCCATTCGTACAGCGATGAGAAATCGAGTCGGCTTGCGTGGTGGATGGTGAACAGCGAGACCGCGCCTGCTACGACACCGCCCGCGATATAGGCGGGTAGGTAGCCGCTTGCATCGAAGAGGGTGATCTCGGGGGTGACGCTCGTGGTGACAAAGCCCGTGGCGATGCTGCAGACCATGGAGCACAGTGCCAGCTTGACCAAGGAGGGGAAGACGCTAGAGAAGGGCTCCCTCGGCGTCTGGAAAGAAAAATCTTCAGGCTGCGTGCTGTTGCAAAGCAGCAGCATCACGCAGGAAAGTAAGGGGAAAAGGGCCGATAGGATTCCGGATACTGGCGCGGGAAGCAGGTAGACGACGAGGCTTGCCACGACAAACGCCAACAGAGACGACGGGATGCAGGATTCGGTGATTGTCGGATCGATGCGACAGAAGATCTCACCCCAGCCAACCCAGAGGAGTGCTGATGCGAGGCCGCCCAGCGCGCTCGCGACAAGCAAGACCGCGGGATTGTCGAAGACGAAGAAGGCGAAAGTGGTGGCCGTAACGATGATGGCTGCGCAGAGGATAGCGCTAGGACCTAGGGGCTTCTCTTTGTTGCGTCGGAACACCAATGCGACAAGACCGATTGCGGAGAAGGCCAGCGAGTCGCGCAAAGTGGTGTGTGCCGCTTCATCGCCGGCGGGGAATATTCCGACTGAGAACCAGGTGCAATACACCCAGGCAAGCAAAAGACCGAGGCCGAGGTAGCGAATCTTCGAACGCTCGAAGAAGGCATCGAGCGCCTTAACCCACGAGAACATACAAAAGCGTCCCTTCTTGCTAGCTTGATAGAGGCGTGAGTGCATCATGCTACCAAATCAGGTGAAAGACGTGATGCCTTTTATCAGGGGAAATAGGAAATATCAATGCATAGCACGATAGGCGGTTCGGCCTTTCGCGTGCACAATAAGCGCCAGCGTAATCGCTGAATATTCGGGTTGCCATTGAATGATAGAGGGGAGATGGAGCCCGAAACCGACTTTTGTAGGAGGAATTTCATGACGGACGAAATGAACCGCCGTAGCTTCATTACCGGCGCTTTTGCCGCTGGCGCTGCTGCAGCGCTTGGCCTCGCAGGC
>JAFYTB010000035.1 GCA_017559045.1 Eggerthellaceae bacterium
ATCATCGTGAACAACGAGAAGCGCATGCTCCAGGAGGCTGTGGACTCCCTGTTCGACAACGGCCGTCGCGGCCGCCCCGTCACGGGCCCGGGCAACCGTCCGCTGAAGTCCATCTCCGACATGCTCAAGGGCACGCAGGGCCGCTTCCGCCAGAACCTGCTCGGCAAGCGCGTCGACTACTCTGGCCGTTCGGTTATCGTCGTTGGTCCGAAGCTGAAGCTGCATCAGTGCGGTCTTCCGTCTCAGATGGCTCTCGAGCTGTTCAAGCCGTTCGTAATGAAGCGTCTTGTCGAGCTTGAGTACGCTGCCAACATCAAGGCTGCTAAGCGTGCAGTTGACCGCGGTGCATCCTATGTCTGGGACGTCCTCGAAGAGGTCATCGCCGAGCATCCCGTGCTGCTGAACCGCGCACCTACCCTGCATCGTCTGGGCATCCAGGCCTTCGAGCCGGTGCTCGTCGAGGGTAAGGCCATCAAGCTGCATCCGCTCGTATGTACTGCATTCAACGCTGACTTCGACGGCGACCAGATGGCAGTTCATGTGCCGCTGGGTTCCGAGGCTCAGGCCGAGGCTCGCGTGCTCATGCTGTCCTCCAACAACATCAAGTCCCCTGCACACGGCCGTGCACTCACGGTTCCGACGCAGGATATGATCATCGGTCTGTACTACCTGACCGCTGCTCGTGATGGCTTCCCGGGCGAGGGTCGTGCGTTCATCGACGCCGACGACGCTCTGAATGCCTACGATGCACGTGCGGATCTCGACCTGCAGGCTAAGATCTTCATCCGTCTGCGCAGGGACTGCCAGGTTGCCGGTGCTTTCGGTGAGTACGTCGACCACAAGGCTGGCGATCGCATCGAGACCACGGTTGGCCGTGTCATCTTCAACAACGTGCTGCCTCACGACTATCCGTTCCTCAACTATGAGATGAACAAGAAGGAGATCAGCCGTCTGGTCGAGGATGTCTGCGCCCGCTATGAGCTTTCCGAGGTTCCGCCCATTCTGGACGGCCTGAAGGACGCTGGCTTCCACTACGCAACCCGCGCTGGTGTTACCGTCTCTGTTTATGACGCAACCGTGCCGCCGGAGAAGGCCGACATTCTGGCCAAGGCCGACGCTAAGGTCGCTGCCATCGATGAGGACTACGAGATGGGCCTCATGAGCCAGGACGAGCGCCACAAGCAGGTTGTCGATATCTGGAACGAGGCGAACGAGGAAGTCGGCGACGCCATGGCTGCCAACTTCGACAAGTTCAACCCCATCTACATGATGGCGTTCTCGGGTGCACGAGGCAACATCAAGCAGATCCGCCAGCTGGCAGGTATGCGTGGCCTTATGTCCGACCCGAAGGGCGAGATTATCGACCGTCCGATTAAGGCAAACTTCCGTGAGGGCCTCTCCGTTCTCGAGTACTTCATCTCGACGCACGGTGCCCGTAAGGGTCTTGCCGACACCGCTCTGCGTACCGCTGACTCGGGTTACCTGACCCGTCGTCTGGTTGACGTCGCTCAGGATGTCATCATCCGCGAGATCGACTGCGAGACCACCGATGGTGTTCCTTACCCGATCCACAACGAGAAGGGCGCGCTCGACGAGAACCTCGTTGGTCGTTGCCTGCTCGAGGATGTCGTGAGCGCTGATGGCGAGGTTGTTCTTGCTGCCGGCAGCTACATCACCTCCATGGCTCAGCTCAAGGAGATTGAGAAGGCTGGCGTCGACGAGATCGTCATCCGCACCATCATGACCTGCCACGCTTCTCAGGGCGTATGCCAGAAGTGCTACGGTTGGGACCTTGCTACTGCACGTCCGGTCAACATCGGCACCGCAGTCGGCATCATCGCTGCTCAGTCGATCGGCGAGCCCGGCACGCAGCTTACGATGCGTACGTTCCACACCGGCGGCGTCGCAGGCGAGGACATCACCCACGGTCTGCCCCGTGTTCAGGAGCTTTTCGAGGCACGCAAGCCCAAGGGCCAGGCAGTGCTCTCCGAGATCGCTGGTACGCTGCAGATCGCAGGTGACAAGGTCACGAAGACCCTCACCGTGCATGACCAGGAAGGCAACTTCCGCGAGTACCTCGTGTCCGCACGTGCTCAGATGCTTCCGGGCATCGTGGACGGTTGCGAGGTCAAGGTTGGCCAGCAGCTCACCAAGGGTTCTGTGAACCCGCACGACCTGCTGCGTCTGACCGACCCGAACACCACGCTGCGCTACATCGTTAGCCAGGTCCAGGGCGTTTACGTGTCCCAGGGCGTTGACATTAACGACAAGCACATCGAGGTTATTGCACGTCAGATGCTGCGTAAGGTTGCTGTTCTCGATGCTGGTGAGTCTGACCTCCTCCCTGGACGTCAGGTCAACCGCTTCGAGTTCGAGAAGGTTGCTAACGCTCTCATCGCTGAGGGCAAGGAGCCGCCGGTTGGCCAGCCGCTGCTGCTGGGCATCACCAAGGCTTCTCTGGCTACCGACTCTTGGCTGTCTGCTGCATCCTTCCAGGAGACCACCAAGGTGCTCACCGATGCCGCTATCGAGGGCAAGACCGACACCCTGGCTGGCCTCAAGGAGAACGTCATCATCGGCAAGCCGATCCCGGCAGGTACGGGCCTCAAGCGTTATCGCGACGTGCGCCTGACCTACAAGGGTCGTCCGGTCGACCGCGTCTCCGGCGATGCTCTGCCCGATTTCGCACCGGATGCTCTCCGCGAGATCGAGGAGCTGCTGCCCCAGCCGCAGGATTGGTCGCTTGACGGTGACGGCTACTTCAACTCTGGTTCCGGCTACTCCGGTTACTACAGCGCTCTGTCCATGGGTCACCGTGGTCACAACCTCACCGACGAGGAAGCTCGCCTGTACATCTATGATGACCTGGGCGTCTCTCAGCGTTGGGCCAACAAGTTCTCCGAGGCTGGCATCGAGACCGTTGCCGACCTTCTGGGTCACACCGAGGAGGACCTGCTGCGTATCGAGGGTATCGGCGTGAAGGCAATCGAGGAGCTGAAGGAAGGCCTCGAGGCTCGCGATCTCATGCATGTGATCGAGGACGACCTCGCTGCCACCAGCGACGACATGAGCCAGCTGCTCGACATGGTCTTCAGCCCCGATGACACCATCCTCATCGGTGGTTCTGAGCCGCCGAGCTACAGCCTCGAGGGCGAGGAGATGCTGGGCGAGGCACTGCCGCCGCGCTCCTATCAGCGCAACCTCGAAGAGCTCGACGCACTGCTTGGTGCCGTGGGTTCGCTGGGTTCTCTGGGTCTGAGCCTGAAGTCCGAGGATGACGAGGACGACGACTTCGACGACGAGGACGACGACGAGTAAATAGGCTTTGCCAACCGTAAGGTAGACAAGCTATAAATAGCGAAGGCTCCGGGAAACCGGGGCCTTCGTTGCGTTTGGGGTAGGGCTTGCGTTCGGGTAAGCCGTTGAATACGGGAGGTCGTTGCGTTTCGGGGGGCGCATCGTTCGAGAGGATCGTTGTGCCCGGGTAGGGCTCGTCCCTGAAAAAGATCCCTTTTTGAATATGACTTCAAGGTCGTAAGAGTAGAATACCGTTCAAACTGCTAGCTTTACCCGTTGCGTGAGAGGGGACATACGTGGCGGACAAACCGAAGATCTGGACACCTTCGTTCACCATCCTGACTGCAGTGAACTTCATTTCCGCATTGGTGTTCTACCTGTTCATCGTGAAAATCGTTGAGTACACCATGGTTACGTACGGCTCGTCGTACTCTGCTGCGGGCCTGATGGTGTCGGCTTACGTTGTCGGCTCGTTGGTCACGCGACTGCTTTTGGGCGGCCAGATCGATAAATGGGGTCTCAAGCGATCGATCATCATCGGTACCGTCATCAACATGGTTGCCGCACTGCTCTACTTCATCGAGGGCGGCTTCCTCTACCTGTTTGTGCTGCGTGCTCTGCACGGTGTCGGTTTCGGAATCGCATCGGGCGCCTTGGCCGCATCGGCTGCGCTCATCGTGCCGCCGGAGCGTCGTGGCGAGGGCATCGGCTACTTCTCCATGGCTCAGGCACTTGCGACGGGCGTCGGTCCGTTTGTCGTCATCCTTCTTACCGGCAGCGGCAACTACTTTGTTTTGTTCCTCTTCTCGGCCGTGGTGACGGCGGCCGCACTCGTCGGCGCCTTCTTTGTGACGGTGCCCGATGCGCGAAAGAGCGATTCCGCGGCTCCTTCCGCCCAGCAAGAGGCCGAAGTTGCCCCCAAGCGCTCGTTTTCGGTGGGTAATTTCATTCAGATCAGCGTGTTGCCCCTGGTCATTCCGATGTTGCTTGTGATGATTTGCTATTCCGGCGTCGTCAGCTTCCTCACTGTGTTTGCCGAGGAGCGCGATTTGGTGGCTGCCTCTAGTCTCTATTTCGTGGTGTACTCGCTGGCCATCCTGCTCTCACGTCCGCCGATTGGCCGTCGCGTTGACAAGAAGGGCGAAAACTCGGTTATCTACATCACGTTCGTGTCTCTGGTTGTTGGCATGGTTGTGCTTGCGTTCGCCTACAACGGCGCTGTGCTGCTTGCCTCCGCCGTTCTCTGCGGTTTCGGAATTGGCTGCACGCAGTCTACGGTGCAGACGACTATTGTGCGCGTTACACCGAAGGAGCAACTGGGCCGCGCCAACTCCACGTTCTTCATGAGCATGGACCTTG
>JAFYTB010000036.1 GCA_017559045.1 Eggerthellaceae bacterium
CGACGCTGCTATCAACCCTGGTAACTCTGGCGGTGCGCTGGTCGATGCTCAGGGTAGGCTTATCGGCATCAACACGCTGATCACCTCCTATTCGGGCAATTACTCCGGCGTTGGCTTTGCCATTCCCGTGAACTACGCGGTGAGCCTGGCAAACCAGATCATTGCTGGCGAAGAGCCGTCTCATGCTCAGCTGGGCGTTTCGCTGACCACCATTAACGCCAACATTGCCGATCGTTATGACTTCGCTGTCGACGCGGGTGCTTACATCACGAGCGTTGTGCGCGGAAGCGGTGCTGATGAGGCCGGTCTGCGTGAGGGCGATATCGTGACGGCTTTCGACGGCAAGCCTGTCGAGAGCGCAAGCGACCTGATGCTTGACGTGCGTACGAAGAATCCTGGTGATGTCGTGACGCTTACCGTGAACCGCGATGGCGAGAACATGGAAGTCGAAGTGACGCTTGGCTCCGATACCGACAATGCCGAAACGATGGAAAGCGGTTGGCTGAACGAGATGTTCCGTCGTGGCGGTGGCGGAAGCGACGTTTAGTCGTTCGCCGCTAGTTAGAGCTTCGACGGGTTGGGTCTGCCGTTTGACCGGGCCCCTAGATTCATCGCCTGTTGGGTTCTTCCTCGATTAGCTTCTTAATTCCTTAAGCCGTCTCTTGTTTTTCGCGTTTGCGGAGCAAGGGACGGCTTCTTTTTTGCTTGCGAGAGGCTTATGTTTGATTGTTGATGAAGCTGCTTCTGTGTGCGCAATTGTTGTGGCCTAGCTTACGTGAGCGTGGGTTTGGGTTATGATGAAGGGCAGCGAAAAACCACGGCGAAGGGAAGGTCGCATGTCCGAAGACTATAAGTACAACCGAGTGCTGCTGAAGCTTTCTGGCGAGGCTTTGGCTGGCGATCAGGGCTACGGCATCGACCCGAAGGTGGTCGACGATCTGGCAAAGCAGATTGCTGAAGTGGTCAATGACGGCGTTCAGCTTGCTGTTGTCGTCGGTGGCGGAAACATCTTCCGCGGCGTTGCCGGCGCAACGAAGGGTATGGATCGCGCTCAGGCCGACTACATGGGAATGCTGGCCACCGTTATGAACTCCCTGGCACTGCAGGATGCTTTTGAGCGTCACGGTGTGAGCACGCGCGTTCAGAGCGCTATCACCATGCAGGAAGTGTCCGAGCCTTATGTTCGCCGCAAGGCTGTTCGTCACCTCGAGAAGGGCCGCGTTGTCATTCTGGCTGCCGGTACGGGCAATCCGTACTTCACCACCGACACGGCTGCTGCACAGCGTGCATGCGAGCTGGGCGTTGACTGCCTGATGAAGGCAACGAAGGTCGACGGCGTCTATGACAGCGATCCGAAGACGAACCCCGAGGCTAAGCGTTTCGACGTTATTAGCTATAAGGAAGTGCTCGAGCGTGAGCTGCATGTAATGGACACCACCGCCACCGCTCTGTGCATGGACAACAACATTCCGATGATCGTGTTCGACCTCACCAAGCATGGCAACATTTCCCGTGCGCTTAAGGGCGAGCCTATCGGAACCACGATAGAATAAGCGTAATTAATTGAGTCGCCCACGAGGCCTTATGTGCCACGTGGGCGATGTTGAACAAGGACTCATTGCATGCATGTTCATGCTTGAAAGGAAAAGGGGAGATCATGATTGAAGAGATTCTGATGACCGCTGAGGAAAAGATGGAGAAGTCTCTCCATGCTCTGGCTGAGAACTTCGCAGGCGTTCGCACTGGTCGCGCTAGCGCTAAGATGCTCGACCGCATCCGCGTTGACTACTACGGCGTTCCCACTCCCATCAATCAGATGGCTGGCGTGAAGACCCCCGAGGCTCATCTGCTGGTCATCGAGCCCTGGGACAAGGGCGTGCTTCGCGCTATCGAGCAGGCCATCATGGCTTCCGACCTGGGTGTTACCCCGTCCAACGACGGCGAGCGCATCCGTCTGCCCTTCCCGGCTCTCACCGAGGAGCGTCGTCGTGAGCTGGCTAAGCAGTGCAAGGGTATCGCTGAGGACGCTCGCGTTGCTGTTCGTAACGCTCGTCGTGATGCCAACGAGGCTGTTGCTAAGGCTAAGAAGAACGACGGTCTGCCCGAGGACGATGCAAAGCGTGCTGAGGCTGACATCCAGAAGCTGACCGATAAGTACATCGAGAAGATCGACGCTGCCTTCAAGAAGAAGGAAGCGGAGGTCATGGAGATCTAAATCGCTTTGTCGTCGCGCAGCGACGATGAAGTCTGCCGGTGCTGCGCGGGGCTGTGGTGCCCACCTTTATCGACTTTTCGCCTGGTATGTATTTGCGTACTCAGTTGCGGGAGTAGCAAGGGTGGGTGTCGCAGCCCCGTTCGTTAGTTTCCTTGGGTAAGTCTGCGTAAGGCGATGCCCTGACTTGCAAGTTGGAGTTTTTGGTGAACAAGTCGCTTGAATACATCTTTCCGAATCCGCCTGAGGGGCTTGATCCGAAGGCGCTTCGTGTCGATTACATTCCCGAGCATGTTGCTGTCATCATGGACGGCAATGGACGTTGGGCTAAGAAGCGTGCGCTCAATAGGCTGAGGGGTCACAAGGCTGGTATCGAGGCGGTTCGCGAGACCATTCGCTGCGCTTCTGATCTTGGCGTCAAGTACCTGACCTTGTATTCGTTCTCGACTGAGAACTGGAAGCGTCCCGAGGAAGAGGTCGTTGGCCTCATGGATCTTTTTGCGAAGACCATGCTGGCTGAGGTCGATGCTCTGCATGCGGAAGGCGTTCGCGTGCGCACCATTGGCGATCTCTCCATTCTGCCCGAGGAAACGCGTGCGGCCTTCGACGAGGCTTGGGAGAAGACTTGCAACAACGAGGGCATGACTCTTGCCGTGGCCATCAACTATGGCTCTCGCCAGGAAATCCTTCATGTCGTTGATTCCATGATGCGTCTTGCTGCGGAGCGTGCTGCAGAGACGGGCGAAGTGCCCGCTGCAACCGAGGAGATGTTCGAGCAGGGTCTCTATACGGCAGGAATGCCTGACCCCGAGCTCCTTATCCGCACGAGCGGCGAGATGCGTATTTCGAACTTCCTGCTGTGGCAGATTGCCTATTCCGAGCTGGTTGTCACCGATGTGCTGTGGCCTGACTTCGACAGGTATCACTTCCTGAGCGCGTTGCTTGAGTATCAGGCTCGCGACAGGCGATTTGGAGCGGTGTAGTCATGACTGGCAAGGATTGGCGTGAAAGCGTCGACGAGCCTCAGATTCTGGAGGCTACCGTCGACGGACGTCCCGCTGGGGATGATGAGTCGTGGAAAGAGCGTACGGCTAAGCGAGCAAAGAAGGCTGTGAGCAACAGCACTCCTGAAAAGCTGAAGAATCCTTCCGATCTTCAGGTTCGTATTCGCACGGGTGCCATTTACACGATTGCGACTATTGCGTGCGTGCTTGCGGGCGATATTCCCATGGTCATTATGCTCATGGTTCTTTCGGGCATTTGCGCGGGCGAGTTCTTCTATATGCTGCGTAAGGACGCGAAGCTTCCGAACGAGGCACTTGGAATTGTCGGTGCCGTTCTGTTCGCTCCGAGCATGTACCTCCTGGGACTTGAAGGCGCCCTCATCGTTATTTTGCTTAATATGCTGGCGCTGCTGGTGTGGTACGTCTTCTTCCTGCGCGCACGCGTGGCTGATATTTCGGTGAGCTTCTTCGGTGCGGTGTATTGCGGCCTTTTGCTGAGCACGCTGGTGCTGCTTCGACAGGCGCTTGATGCTCCGTGGGGCGGCGTTCTTGTTCTCTTGGTTTATGCAAGCGTGTGGGCAAACGATTCGTTCGCCTACCTTATCGGTTGCAAGTTCGGTAAGCATAAGCTGGCTCCGCGAATCAGCCCCAAGAAAAGCTGGGAAGGCTTTATCGCCGGCCTCGTAGGCTCGATGGCGGTGTGGTGCCTCATTACGTTTGTTCCCGGTGTCAATTTGGGTATTCCCTGGGCTCTTGCCTTTGGTTTGGTGTGCGGTCTGATGTCGGTTCTTGGCGACCTTGCCGAAAGCCGAATCAAGCGCAATTCCGGCGTTAAGGATTCGGGTACCATCATGCCTGGTCACGGCGGCCTGCTTGATCGCTGCGACTCTCTGTTCTTGGCTGCTTCCACGGCGACGATTCTGCTCGTCGGCAGTGGGTGCATCCCGTACGTGTACTAGTTCTCCAGGTTTCGTCGAAAGGACCTCTCGTGAGACGCGTTGTTGTTCTGGGCTCAACGGGTTCCATCGGAACGCAGACCCTCGAGGTTGTTCGCCAGCATTCTGAGAAGCTCGAGATTGTTGCTCTTGCCGTTAATTCGAGCATCGATGTTTTGGCTGAGCAGGCGCGCGCCTTTGGCGTCAAGCATCTTGCGGTAGGTGACGCTCGTCTCGCCGATGACGCTCGTGCGGCTGATCTCGCTGCTTGGGCGGAAGCGCAGGGCGGCAGCTTTGGCTGTGGCGCTCAGGCGGTTACCGAGCTGGTTCATCTTTCCGAGGCCGATATCGTGGTCAATGCGCTGGTTGGTGCAGCGGGTCTCCGTGCAAGCTATGAGACGCTTGCGGCGGGCAAGGTGCTCGCGCTTGCCAATAAGGAATCACTCGTGGTCGGTGGCGACCTCATCATGCCGCTTGCTCGTAAGATCGACGAAGCTGCGGGCTTCCAGCACGCACTCATGCCCATCGACTCCGAGCATGGCGCAATCTATCAGTGCCTGCTGGGCGA
>JAFYTB010000037.1 GCA_017559045.1 Eggerthellaceae bacterium
CACGACGGAATACGGACGCTGGCGCACAGCCTTGGTCAGCTGGCCGCCCTCGTCGAATCCCACGTAACCCGGAGGGCTTCCGACCAGACGCGAAACGCTGTGCTTCTCCATGTACTCAGACATGTCGAAGGAGAGAAGCGCCTCTTCGGAGTTGAACAGGAACTCAGCAAGCGCCTTGGAGAGCTCGGTCTTGCCCACGCCCGAGGGGCCAAGGAAGATGAACGAACCGGCGGGACGACGCGGATCCTTCAGACCCGAACGGGAACGACGGATTGCCTTCGAAAGCGCGGTAACAGCCTCATCCTGGCCGATAATGCGCTCGTGCAGAACGCCTTCCATACGCAGAAGCTTCTCGGTCTCCGCCTCGGTGAGGTTGCTCACCGGAACACCCGTGGTCATGGACACGACGTCGGCGATGTCCTCCATGGTGACCTGGGTGATGGCCTTAGCGTGATCTTCCTGCCACTTCTTCTCGGCCTCCTGGCGCTCGGCAGTAAGACGAGCCTCCTCGTCGCGAAGCCTTGCAGCAGCCTCGAAGTTCTGCTCGCCAATGGCGGTGTCCTTCTCAGCGCGAACGCGACGCAGCTCGTCATCGAGAGCGCGAAGCTCAGGCGGCAGCGTCATGTTGCGAATACGCATACGCGCGCCGGCCTCGTCGAGCACGTCGATAGCCTTATCGGGCAGATAGCGATCCTGAATGTAGCGACCGGAGAGGGCAACAGCGGCCTGCAGCGCCTCATCGGTGAACTTGACCTGATGATGAGCCTCATAGCGGTCGCGCAGACCCTTCATAATGCGCACGGCCTGCTCTTCGTTGGGCTCGTTGATGGTCAGCGGCTGGAAGCGGCGCTCAAGTGCGGAGTCCTTCTCCAGATGCTTGCGATACTCCTCAAGCGTGGTAGCGCCGATGATCTGGATCTCGCCACGAGACAGCGGCGGCTTCAGAATGGCCGCAGCGTCGATGGAGCCCTCTGCCGAACCAGCACCGATGATGGTGTGGATCTCGTCGATGAACAGCAGGACATCGCCAGCGTCGATGACCTCCTTGATGACCTTCTTCAGGCGGTCCTCAAACTCGCCGCGATACTTAGAGCCAGCAACCAAAGCCGAGATATCGAGCGTGATGAGCCTCTTCTTGCGCAGCAGATCGGGCACCTGGTTGGCCACGATGAGCTGGGCCAGACCCTCGACGATGGCGGTCTTGCCAACGCCCGGCTCGCCCAAAATAAGCGGGTTGTTCTTCTGACGACGGGAAAGGATCTGCATGACGCGCTCGATCTCGGCGGCACGGCCGATCACGGGGTCGAGCTTTCCGTCGCTTGCCTTCTTCGTGAGGTCGGTGCCGAACTCCTTCAGCATGCTGTCGGAAGGACCGCCCTTCGGATCAAAGCCCGTGCGACCTGCATACACCGCGCTCTGGCCGACGAGATCGTTCATGGCAGAACGCACGTCGTCACCGGAAACGCCCATGCGCGACAGAACCTCGAGAGCCGTGCCCTCGCCCTCGCGCACAATACCAAGCAGCAGGTGCTCAGTGGAAATATAGGACTGGCCCATCTGCATGGCTTCACGCAGAGAGTTCTCCAGCACGCGCTTAACGCGCGGGGTGAAAGACAGATGGCCGGAAACATCAGTATCGTTGTCGATGGTGACCACCTGGCGGATGGTCTGGACGACGCCCTCGTAACCGACGTTCAGGCGATCGAGCGCCTGAGCGGCGAGGCCGTCGTTTTACATGATAAGGCCAAGCAGGATATTCACGGTGCCGACATAAGGCTGGTGCAGAGCGCGCGCCTCATCCTGTGCAA
>JAFYTB010000038.1 GCA_017559045.1 Eggerthellaceae bacterium
GAAGAAAAGACCTTCGTACGCGGGCGTTTCTTCAGAAGCGGTCACTTTCGCAAGAGCCTCGGGCTCCCCGGCCATGCGCCACAGCATGGTGATCAGCTCGGCGCGAGTGATGGGGTCTCCCCCTCTGAATTTGGCGGATGCAGCAGACGTCTTTCCCGACGCAGCAGCAGATGCAGCGGCAGACGCCTTTCCCGACGCTGCGGTTGACGCAGCGCCTTCTTTGGCCCCGCCCAAAGAGCTCATCCACAGAGCGGCATCGATGAAATAGTCGTTCACGCTCACGTCGGAGTAACCGACGGGGATCGACGGCGTACCGCCCGGCCAAATTTCGCCAGGACGACCAGCGTAGCGCCACAGAAGAGCAACCGCCTCAGAGCGCAGCATCTCTCTTTCCGGATGGAAGAGCATCTCGCCAATCTGCAGATTCACACCAGACGTGGCAGCTTGCGCAGCACCATCCGCAGCACCAGTCGCAGCACCAGACGCGGCACCTTCCGCAACGCCTTCCGCGGCCTCCGCCTCGACAACAACACTCTCGATCAGGCCGTTCTCAAGCGCCCAATGGGCCGCCACGTAACAAGGATCCGTCACGGCGACATCGGCAAAGCGCTGCTCAACCATGCAGTCGACGACCGCCGTGCGGCACGAATGATTCTCGAAGCAGAACGCGCGCGTCGTGTAAGCCTCGCGCTCGGCATCCCCAGAAACCTCCGACGTGCAGCGCTCGTACGTCACATCATGAGCACGCGCACCACCGAAGTTGTACAGGTTCCCCGACGCAACGCAATCGACCACAACAAAGCCTTCGGCCTTCAGCGCCTCGATCTCGGAAGCAAACCTCGTCTGATGCTCGAAGAAGAAACCGTACTTGGTGTTGTCGTAGGCCTCGCAATTGCTGATGAGGATGGATTCCTGCTCCGAATAGCCCGTTCCGATGCCGAAACCCGAAGCGCCGACATCCTCGGCCGTCGCATTCTTTCCGCAACCGATGGCCACGCAATTCTCGAGCGTGCTGTTGATGGGGAAATCCATGCCAAAGCCCGTACCGTCAGTGTTCTTCACCGTGACGTTGAGCCAGTCGCAATCCTTGAACAGCTTGAAGTAGAAGCCCTTGCCCGACGCGTTGTACGCCTCAGGCTTGCCCTGCGTGAGGGATCCGTCGATGGTGAAATTCTGGAAGTCGGCATTCTCGAGGTACGTTGCGCTGTCGACGCCGAAGTGCGCGAACATGTCGACACCGTGCCTGTAAAGGCCAGTGTCAGCCCACTCGCCCACCGGCATGAGGACGGTCGCATCCTGCCCAGAGCCGACGAGAAGAACGTTGGACTTGGCGAGGACCGCATAGCTTCCCAGCTCGTGCTCGCCCGTTGCGGCGAAACAGTAGGTGCCTTCGGGGATCACGACCGTGCCACCGCCCTGGCGCGAAACCAGGTCAATGAGGTACTGCAGGTAGATGGAATTCTCGCGGGCGTCGTCGTAGTTCGTGGAGAGACCGTCGGCCAGGAAAGCCACGTCGGGCACGACGCCTTCCTCGGCACCCAACTGACCGGAGTCGTCTGGCTGACCCGACGGGTCGCCAAGCGACGACGCGCAGCCAACCAGCGAACCCACGGCAAAGATCAGGGCGAAAGCGAGGGCGACAACCGTCAAAGCGACGCGAGCTGCTGCCGCAGCATCGTGAGCTGCCGTCATGGCAACGCGAGCCACCGCCATGGGTCGAATCGCGCAGGACGGCATTGCGTTAGACAGCGCTGCGCTAGACGGCATAGCGTCAGATGACATTGCGTCGGCGCCGATTACGATCTTTTCACGCGATTCCCTCACGTCACCTCCCGCATCAAATCAACGGACCGCAGCAAGCCCGCCGAACCGGAGGCCTCACAAACTCGAGTAAACGAGAGAATTATACCGTTCGAAAGCGAGACCCCGTTTCGTCCCACCACTTTCCCACAACCAATCGTTTCGTGATGCTAGAGAGACGGGAAACGCAAGCACTCGCCCATCGCCTTGCCAGCCACCCAACATCGGGACACCCCCGCAGCAATGCAACTAATCAGCAAGTACCCCCAAGCTCACCGTGGACGCAAAGCGAACTGGGCACACCAAACGAGTTAAGCGAACCAGGTGAAACAAGCAAAACAAGCGAACACAAGTCGCACGAACGTAAACCGCTGAACCACGGTGCGCACGAGGCTTACCTTGCCTGTCGAACCATTTTTTCCTCGCCGCCTTCAGCAAGCATGATGCAAAGCGCAGAGACTCCCGAAGAGGGCTCTTTCTACATGGCGGTAGCGGAATTCTTCCTGCGTCAAAAGCAAGAGGAGCTCATCAAACAAGGCGTATTCTGAAATCCAGAAAGGACGAAAACTGAACGATTTCAGGCTCGAATTCTTCTACTTCTCGTCGTTCTGCTTCTCGGACTCCTGAGCCACCAGCATCTGCTCAAACATACTGGTCGTCTCACTGAAGTTGGCCGGCAGAACCACGGTGTTGGACTTCGACTTCTTGGCGAACTCGGCCATCATTTCGGTCCACTGGGTGAACAGGAAGAGCTGGTTTGCCTCCGTGGTGGAAACGCCGGACTCGCGGATGACGTCGATGGAATCAGCGATGCCCTCGGCGATGGCCCTGCGCTGCGCCGCGATACCGCGGCCAGCTTCTTCCATTGCCTGAGCCTGGGCCTGCGCCTCCACGACCACCTTGATGCGATCGGCGTCAGCAAGCGCCTGCGCAGCTTCGCGCTCACGCTGTGCGGAATTGATCTTGTTCATGGATGCCTCGACGTCGCGCGGCAGACCGATCGAAGTGATGAGCGTCGACACGAGGTCGAAGCCGTACGCCACCATGCGTGCCGCAACGGTGGTATTCACGTCGTTGGCGATGAGGTCCTTGTTGTCGAAGACCTCGTCAAGCGTGTAATTCGGAATAGCCGAGCGCAGTGCATCGGTGATGTAAGCGCACATCTGCTGCTCAGGATCGGAGAGCATGTAGTAGCTGCGGAAAACGCCGCTCTCCTCGGGCATGGCGCCGCGGTCGTAGCTCACGTGATACTGCGCCGCCACGTTCATGGTGATGGTTACGTTGTCCTTGGTCTTGCCGTCGATGCTCAGCTCGGACTGACAGGTGCGCAGCTCAACCTTTGCGGCGATGCGCTCGATGAAGGGAATCTTGACGTGGAGGCCCGCCGTGCAAGTTCGATTGAACTTGCCGAGGCGCTCGATGATGTACTCGGTCTGCTGCTGGACAATGAAAAGGCTGCCCGTCGCCACGATGAGCACGATGACCAGGATGACCAGCACGGGAAGCAGACCCGCGATAGCTGCAAACAGGATCTCGAACATATCAATCCGCCTTTCGCTCTGTTGGCCTCACGCCGTTGAGGAAGCAGGTTACGAAGAACCCTGCCGAGCGCAGCACAATCGCCGCGCAACCAGCGACTCCTCTTTCCCATTATAGCTTCCTGATGACCCCTGCTGAAAGGCAACCGCGCAGAAAGCGGAGCCGCCGATCAATCGTTCGTAGATTTGGTATCATCGCAAAGTCTCGATGCGGGCTGATTCCGCACCAAATTCCATCCCGCTGCTCGCTTCTTAAAAACGAGCGGCAGTTCGGCTAACGCACTTCCGAGGTTTGCCAAGCGAGGACAGACCGTCAAAAGGAAGGGAGACGGCTACGTTACGACCGCGCCGCTTCTGAAGTTCATCGGCATGCTCGGCATCCTGCTGACCTTCCTCGTGTTCAACCTTTTGCTGGCAGGCGCCGAGGGACGTGATCCCCAGCTCAACTGGCGTGTCGGCAGCCTCTGCTTCCACGTCGTGCTCCCCATCATGTTCGTTCTTGATTGGTTCCTGTTCTACGAGCGCGGAAAGGTGAAGCTGTTCTACCCGGTCGCATCGATGGCTTTCCCGCTTGCATACGCCCTCTTCATCTTCATTCAGGCCGCCGTCATGGGATTCGACACCTCCGTGCTGATTCCCGGCACCGAGACCCCCCTGATCTACCCCTACTTCTTCGTGAACCTCGAGACACAGGGCGTGGCCGGCGTCGCGAAATGGATTGCGATCCTTTCGGCAGCGTTTGTAGCAGTTGGCTTCGTCTTCTTTGGAATCGACAAGCTTGCCGCGAAGAAGGGCAAGAAGCGAGCATAGCGCGCCTCAGCGGGAGGCCGCGTCACCTCAGCGGGAGGCCGCACCACCTCAGCAGGAAGCCGCATCACCCCGGCGGGAGGCCGCACCACCAGTCAACTCGCCCAGAAAACCGCACTACTCGCCCAAGAAACCGCGCTACCAACCCAGCTTCTTGAAGAGAACAGGGCACAAGCCAAACGCCGTTATCACAACCAAGGCATAGCGAACGGCGTCCATCAGTAAGGACGCGCGCATGATCTCGGAAGCGAGAATGAGGCTTGCGCCTTCCTTCACGGCGAGGGTGATGGCCACCGCGACCACAACGCGCAGAGCTTTTTTCCATACGGAGACGTCATAGCCAAAATCCGCGTAGCGCTTCTCGGTTGCCAGCGCGATGGGAAGGCCGGCGAGCATGCCATAAGCCTTGAAGAAGTCGTCGAAATGCGGATCCGCTTCGATGAGGAAGAAGACAGCAAACGGAGCTACCGCCACAGCAGCGATAACAAACAGGGTGTTCTTGTTGGAAACCTTGTCATAAAGAAGGCTTCCGCCCACGCCGAAAGTAAGGCCAAGAAACACGCCAACGATTACATCGCTGGGATAGTGGGCTCCCAGATAAACGCGAGAAAACGCGACCAGGGCAACCGCCACAATGGCAACAATGAGCCACAAAGCCTTCTTGAAGTGAACAGCGAGCGCCGTACTCCACGTTGCGAAGATCTGCGTGTGTCCGCTAGGGAAAGAATAGCCCGTGGCCGTCTCCGGTCGTACGCACGAAACAACGTCGAGCGCAAAAGGACGCGGCACCTTCGCGCAATTCTTGATGATGCCATTGACGCTGATGGAGGCCAGCGTGATAAAGAACACCTTCACCGCCATGCGCTTGTCATATGCAAAATAAAGAACGGCGATGAGCAGGATCATGATCATCTCTTCGCCCATCATCGTGACGCCTTCGAAGAGTGCGTTCAGCGTATCCGTGCGCATGGCCTCAAGCGCCTGAAGCGCCTGGATGTCAAAACCAAACATTGCTTTCCCGAAATGCTAAATAGCTGCCGAAAGCCAGACGAAGATTCCGATAAAGGAGACAAGCGCCACCAGGAACGGCAGAGCCATAGCGGCAACGATGTGGCGCATCGTCTTTTTGCTTCCTGCGGTGTCTCCGCTTTTCGTCTGCCCGATCAGACGCTTAGCTAAAATCGCGATGATCGCAATGAACACGACCGCGATCGCCAGACACACCCCCACGCCAAACCACGTGTAAATAAGGCCCAGGCTGAGGAGTCCTACCACCGCTTCAATAACGATAAGCAGTGCAAAGATCGGTCGGTTCATTCGCTGTCTCGCTTTCCTTTGGCGACAATCCCCTATGTTCGGCGGATTGATTTGACGGGTTAGCTCGACGGAGCAGTTCGGTGAGCTGGCTCACGCCCTTCCCACATCCAACGAAGCAACACCCCGCAAAGAATAGGGCAACCATGGACAGGAAGCAAATCTCTCAACAGCGGCTTTCTTCGGGTTGCCTAGCGACTGCAATCTCGCAACCTCGCTAACGCACCTCGCAACCACAGTCACGCAGCGCACTAACGCGTTTCACGACCACCCTGCCCACCTGGCGAGCATGGTCGCGTAGCGCTCCCTATTACCCATATCATTTCGCGACCACGATCACGTACCCGCCGTTGGCGCAGGTCTGCATGGCAATAGATTCGCCGTAGCCAGTAACTCGATCAGACACTTCGCTCCAAGTCGTGTTCCTTGGCACCGTGAAGCTGTCGACCACCTCATAATCGCGGAAGTTGCCGTCGGCGTCGGTCACCGAGACATAGTTGCCAGTCTCGAGGTTCGCAACCGCGCCAAAGTCCGTGTAGTTATGGCCGATGAAGTAGCCGAAGCCGCCGTCGGTGGTGCTATCGGATCCGCGCCAAATGCCGGCGTCGCCGCTCGGAGCGGAAGATGTGCCATAGGAATCAACATAGTCCATCGACACTCCGTTGATGGTGATAGTGCAGCGTTTCTTTTGGGCTTGAGCGGATGTCGCGGCTCCGTTTCCTGACGAGGACACGGCTCCCTTTCCCGACGAGGCCGCGCTCCCACTCTTCTTAGAGGTCGAAACACCAGAGGCGCCCACGGTACCGGCGGCACCCGAGACTAAGGCCGAAGCTCCGTCTCCCCCGGAGTCCAGCCCCTCTTCGCCACCCTTCGCAGCCAAAGCAGACTTGAGCGCATCCACCACCTCGCTCTCCCCCGCCTGGCCAAAGACGCTTTCAGGGGAACCCACCACGCCCGATGGATCAGACGTCGCTGCCGCATCCGAACCCGGCACTGGCGCATCCAACCCCAACGGAGACGCATTCAACCCCGACGGAGACGGATCCAACCCCAACGCACCACCCCCCCCTGCGGAGAGCGCATTTTCCGCAACGGTCACATCCGCAGCGATCGCATCCGCAACGATCGCATCCACAGCGAGCACACCC
>JAFYTB010000001.1 GCA_017559045.1 Eggerthellaceae bacterium
ATCATCGTGGGATTTGCGGCCGTCGCAATGGCAAGACCAGTCTCCCCCATCGCCTGCCCAAGAAAAACAGAGCTGATAAGGTTATACGCACCATTGACCATCATGCCGCAAACAGAAGGCACGGCAAATTCGAGAATCAGCTTCGGAATCGACCCGGTGCCCATGCGCAAAACCTTGGCATCGGCCACATTAGCGTTGGGTCTTTTCTCTACTTCCTGCATCCTGAAATCCCAGTCCTAACTAGCGCTTACTCGATACCGCGAATCTTGATATTCGAACGAAGCAAAACATTCCAAGCCACAAGCGCCACAACGGAAACGACAGTGACCAAAACACCCAGGCCCATAACGTAATTCGGCCAAGGCATCGTGGCGAGCACCATACCGAATGTACCGCCAATGTTGAAGGTGAAATTAATAAGCGAAGAGGCAGAACCCGTATCGCCATCCTGCTGCTCAAGAAGGATATTCATCACAAATGGACGGGAAACACTGCCCATAAGCGCATACGTGCCAAACAGAATTAGGAACGCAAAGGGGCTGGCATAGCCAATCACAACCAGACCAACACCCGCAACAAGCGACACGGCGAAGACAGCCATGAGAATGCCCTTAACCTGAACGCGACCGCTGACGACAAGCGCAAGACCCGCACCTACAACGGACAACGCTGCATTAGCAGCAAAGAAAGCGCTGTACTGGAACGTACTCAACTCGAAGAAATCGATGTAGATGTAAGAGGCACAGGAGATGTAGCCCATATAAGGTGCGCCATGGATAACGACCGTAAGCAGGATGAAGAGAAAAGCTTTGTTTCTACCAACCACGAAGAGGCGACCGATGGAGCGAACCACACCTTCCGTAGTTCTGTCCGATTCGTCCAGAGGCTCAGGCGTAAGCACAATGAGCACGAGGCATGCAAAACCAAGGAAAGCCTGCATGAAGAATGTGAAACGCCAGTCCGCAAACGTGAGGATGATGGAGCCGAGAAGGGGTGCGCACATAGGAGCAATAACGCCCATAGCCTGGATGATAACCAAGACTTTTTCGCGCGTACGGCCATCGAAGCAATCCTTAACAAGAGCCATCGAAATCGCGACCATACCGCCGCCGCCAATACCTTGCAAAACACGAGCAGCGATAAGCAGCCATACATTGGACACGAGTCCGGAGAGCAATCCGAAAATCGCAAACATCAAGCCAGCAACCAGCAAAGGTCGCTTGCGCCCGAACTTATCGGAAATAGGACCAAATGCCAACGTACCGGCAGCCATAAAGAGGAAGAATCCGCTCAGTGTAAATCCGACTATGGATTCGGACGCGTTGAGCACTTCGGTCATCTGAGGCAATGCCGGCAGAAACAGATCAGTTGCAATCGGGGGAGCCGAACCAAGCGCCACGATAAGCGCAATAGTTCTCTTGTATCCGGAATCCCCTTTTTCAAGCTTAGCCATACGAAAAACGCCACCTTCTATCTTATGAACACACGAATGGTAGCACTGGCCTTACTTCGAACGACAGACAATTGCATGAATGGAGAGACCGAGTTCGCGGGCACGCGCAATAATGGCCTCTCGATAGGGATCTATCATACGATCGAGAGCATCAGGGTGCGAAGCATGCAAGACGCACCAATAGCGGTAATAGCGCACGGGCACATCAATTCCGCCATTGCACAGCTCAAGCGCAACATGGTCAACACCGCCAAGAAGTGTTTGGGCGTAGTCAATATCTTCGACGGCAAGACATACGGCGCGCCTCAGAATCGCCAAACCTTCGCTGTCAAGAGTCTCAAACCCGAGGGAAGAGCGCCTGACACCGGAAGAAGAACCCTGCTTAGAATCCTGCGCATATGCACGCATGGCCTGAGACAGCGCAGAGGACACGCTCGGCTCATCGACTCTCGAAGAGCATGCAGCAATATCTTGCTCGGAAATAGAATGAGAAGTCCATTGAGCCTGCGTGACCTCATCCGACTTCGGCGCTCCTCCAAACAACTCGGCAACACGTTTAACCGCATTCGGAAACAGGCGTCTCTCGCGCATACCCATAGTCGAGGGGATGATTCGCAACTCGTCGAAGGAAATTCCGGATCGCGCGAGCGCAAGCATCAAGACCTCACGTCGGGCATTAAGCTCAGAGCGCGCAATGGCATCATCAAGGTAGACGCCCATGACAAAACGCTCGGAAGACTCCCCAGATTTCTGAGGAGTGTCATCCTTTGCGAAATACAGTGAATTGGTATGGGCGAGAACGTACTCGGCAGCGGCAGCATTGTCGAACCACGTCTGACGAACGGCCTGCTCATAAGCCGCGTTATTACGCGCAATCTTGAAAGCCCGAGCGGACTCTCCTCCAAATTGCGCAATCTGATGGTCAATGCCCGCCTTAAGGCTTTGCATGGTGGGCACCGTTAAGCCTGAGACGGCTCAAGCTCTTCAAAGGCGCCATACGCCTCTTCATCGGGAGTGTGATGCTTGCGGTATGCAGCCAGGAATACGGGGTCTGCATGCACGGCATCAACGGGAAGGAGATCGAGGTTCATAGCAGGCTCGGGCGCAGGACGGTCGTACTTGGAGCCAATAACGGAAACGAGAATGCCGACAGCAAGCAGCGCAATACCGCCCCACTGCATCAAAGAATGGATGAACGGAATAGCAGTACCGAAAGAATCATAGTCGGCAGGACCCCAGCCTCCAAAATCGACCTCGTACCAACCAAGCCAAACCTGGGCAATAAACAGGAAGCCACCGAAGATGATCATAATCATGCCAATGCGAGTCACATCACCCTGCGTAAGCTTCGTACGGGGGTTCAACGGATATCGCTCAGGGTTCTTAGCAGACATGCCGCCGTACAAAACCTTCATGATGACATAGACCACCGGGCCACTAAGCGCAGCAACCATACCCAAGAAGAAATAGTCAGTTCCATTAGTGAGCATAGCGAAGATGGCAATGCAGAACGGGAGTCCGCAATAGAACAGCAATGCGGGCTTACCGCCGGGCATAACGAACAGACCGCGCTTCTTGCGCTCCTCGACAGGAACCGTCCTCCTCAGCTTAACAACAGCAAGCGGCAGGATGACATACAGGGCAAGAATGAACATGACCTCCATGCTTACCAGCGTGGTGAAGTCAGACTGGGCAAGCACGAGCGTCACAGCAGAAAGCGAGAGAATACCCCAATACGGAACACCGCGCTTCTTGCTCACTTTCACCAAAAAATGCGGGCACAGATTGTCATCAGCCAAGACGAACAGACCACGGGAGCCGCTAGCAAGATAGGTGTTGAACATAGCGCACTGAGAAATAGTAGCGATGATGAGGAACATGTAACCCCATGCAGGACCAAGGAAGGTGGTCAAAACCGTTGCATAGCCAACACTCGACGCATCGAAGCCGCCCTCAGTAGACCAGTTCATCCAAGTTCCCTCAGGAAGGGAAGCAAGACCAGCAATGGTGGGGAGAACATAAGTCAGTGCCACAACGGGCATGGCGATGAGAAGACCGCGGGGAACAACGCGCGGATCCTTGATTTCGCCAGACATGTTGGCGATACGCTCATAGCCGCAATACATCCACACACAGATGCACAAACCGGCGCCGACACTGGAAAGAGGATCAGCGCCTTCGGGCATCATGGGGATCATGGGGTTGGTATTCCAATTGAGGAAACCAACAACGGCAACGAGCGCGAAAGCAAGCAGAATAGCAACGGAGAGAATCGTAGAAACCTTATCGACCTCGCGAAGGCCCATAAGATTAACGATAGTAAAGATAACGATCATGCCCACTTTGAGCGCGATAATAGCCGACTCGCTCATGGGGATCATTTGACTCACATAGCCGGCAACCAAGGCGACGTAAACGCCATTGGTAATGTAAGCAGACATGGTCTCCCACCAGCCAGCCTGGAAGCCCCAAAACTCGCCAAAGGCTTCCTTTGCCCACACGTATACACCGCCCTCACGCGGCATGATGGAGGCGCACTCGGCAACCATGTTACTGATGGGATAAGACCAGATAAAAGGAAAGGCAATAAGCATTACAAGGGTAATGCCGGGACCGGATTGCGGAATCATCTCCTCGATGCCAAAAGCACCAGCTGCAACGAGGCAATAGAGCATGAAGACAATGCCCGAGACCTTGATATCATACTTCTTAAGACCGGCAACGCCGTGAACCTGATTGGCCAACCTTACCGCCTTTACCAATACACGTGGAGGGTGGTACATCTCCAACATTGCTGATAAACCTGAGGCTTCTCTGCTGCTGCTCTTATGGCGGAGCGGTATGGTCTTCAAAGCCTGACAACGTATTATTGCGCAGAAAACTAGCGCATTCTGCATAATTTTCAATATGTCGGAAAATTCTGCGTGATAGCGGTAAGCGGCAAAAACGGAATCCTCGGAGAAAACCCTACCTCATGCGTCGCAAAACCGCAGGACGACATAATACAGCCATTTCATAGAATCTATCACGAGCAAAATAAAAAGCTATGACAGACACACCGCAGGGAACGATCAAACCACTCGACGATAAATAGTCAACGAAGAGCGCAAGGGCGGCCAGCAGCAAGCAGGTGAAGGAGGCCAACGTTAACAGGGCAAGCACCCTCCCCCGCCTTGCGACAAGCTCATTGAGCCTGTCGAGCGCTGCATGCTCTCTCGGCGTTTCGGGATTCGCAACGCGAAGAGCACGATGCGTGTCAGCATGCATATACAAGGTAGCTGCACCCAGCATTGCGGCGCAAGCAAGAACATAAGTAATGAGCACGGGCAGCGCATCACCAGAAAACGCAAGCGCAAGCGGAATGCCAACTCCAAGTGAGCAGGCAAACAATTCCCAAGAAGACTCTGGGCCAAACCATAAAGGCTGCGCATGAACCTTATATGCACGCGCCATCGCTAAAACCAGACAAATACCTAGCGCCAAAGACACAAGATTCAGCACAACTGCGACCGAACTTAAACCTATTACAAGGGCATACAGCCAAACTGCAAGAGACCCCCAATAAGCAGAAACGATCAAGATCTCGCGCGAAAGCCACGAGCTAGCAAGGTTGCGCAACGAGGTAGGGGCACGTAAAGGCTTGGCCAAATGAACCACCGAAGCAACCATGCCGACGAACACAAGAACAAGGCAGAGGGCGGGAAGCCAAACACTCACCGAAGAGATAAGCCGGAGCGGAATAGCGGCACCAACAACACCAACGCTGGCAGAACACAGCAAGGTGAACAAAATGAGGGGAAGCTCGCTACGGCATTGAGCTTCTACACGAGCATCCCCTCGCGCTAACTGAGTGTACGCGCAGGTGGAATCAATTCCACCTGCGCCGTTCTCGTTTCGCAACCTAGCACTCCCTCTTCAGCATGCGAGCGGCAGCACGTGCGCGCACGTTGCTCTCAACCTGCTCCACCGGACCGAACGTCAGAGCGCCACCGCAGCAGCTCTCGACGCATGCCGGCTTCTCACCGGCACGAAGGCGGTCGATACACATATCGCACTTGCGCATGAGACCATCAAGGTCGAATTGCGGAGCGCCAAATTCACAGGCCCAGCTGCAATAGCGACAGCCAATGCATTTATTACGATCCACGAGTACAGCACCGAACTGACCTTCGCGAGAAATGGCCTTTGCCGGGCAAACAGCCATGCAGTCAGGAGACCCGCAGTGCATGCAGGCAAGAGAGATGTACTGGATGGAACTCTCGCCATCGGAAACCTGCATTACCTGACGATAGCGCGGTCCAATAGTGCCAGGAGCCTCCTGAGCATAAGGACGAAGTTCGTGAGACGACTTACAGGCAACTTCACAAGCGAAGCACTCAGCACAGCGGCTTGCGTTGAAATGAACAGCGTATTGCATGATGCCTCCCCCCTACAGCTTCTCGATCTTGCCAAGGCACATGGTGTAGTTGGCTTGGCTGGAAATCGGGTCAAGATCCTCATCAATTCCGAGTTCGTTGTAGTTAGCATCAGCCCAACCGCCCGGAACGTAAATGCAGTCATCGCGCAGAATGGGCGTAACCTCAACAGGCATAACGATGCTGCCGCGCGGAGAGGAAATGCGCGCCATATCGAAATCGCTCAAACCAAGACGCTTTGCGGTACGCGGATGGATCATCGCCCTTCCAACCGGCTGCATCTCACGCAACCAGGGAATGGTACGACGCTGCTCGTGAACGTACATAGGACCAGATCGACCGGTAAACACCACGAAGGGGTACTCTTCGAGCAGCTCCGGCTTAGACCTCGGAGACTCGGAGCTCTCCTCCCAGTTTGGAAGCGCATCGAATCCATTTGCATTAAGCACCTCGGAGAATACGTTCACCTTACCGCCAGGTGCACGGAACGCAGGGCGTCCTGCAGCTGCTGCGAGCTTATGCTTCTCGTAAACAACCTCACCGTAGACAAGTCCATGAGGCTGCTCAAGGAGGCGCTCGTAGGTGATACCGCTCGGCTTAAGACACTCGTCGATATACCAAGCAATGTCAGTAGACGGGAACTCGTCCATAAAACCAAGAGCACGACCAAGCTCAAGCATGATTTGGGTATCCGCCTTGGCTTCACCAACCTGAACGGTCTTCTGGCGAAGCGTAAGCTCGGGATACCACGAATCCGATTTGAACCATTCAGGCTCAGTACGCTCAAGATAGGTGGCAGCAGGCAGAACGAGGTCGGCAAGCTGGGCGGTTTCGCTAAGATAAGGATCGACAACGGCAAGGTAGCCGATCTTCTCAAAGGCCGCCGTCGTAACGCTCGGCTGAGGCTGAGTAACAATAGGGTTAGCGCCCTGCACAATGCAAACTTCGACCTTGCCCTCGTGCATCATCCTCAAGGCATCGGGCGTGGAAAGCAGGCCCTGTC
>JAFYTB010000039.1 GCA_017559045.1 Eggerthellaceae bacterium
ACTCCCTTGACTGTTATCAAGAATGGTCTTGTCTTCGATGGCGAGGATTTCGTCGAGAAAGACGTATATATCGATGGCGGTATCTTCGTTGAGGCTGCCGAGGGCGAAGTGATTGATGCTACTGGATGCTATGTCATTCCCGGTCTGGTTGATATTCACTTCCACGGCAGTGCTGGCGCCGACATCTCCGACGGTGACCTTGAGGGTCTGCATAAGATGGGTGCATACGAGGCTTCTCGTGGCATCACTGCTATGTGTCCTGCTACCATGACGCTTTCTGAGGAGCAGCTTACGGCGGCAGCCACGGCAGCTGCTGCGTATGCCCCTGATGCCAACGAGGCGGACCTGGTTGGCATCAACATGGAGGGTCCGTTCATTTCTCCCTCCAAGGTTGGTGCTCAGAATCCCGAGTTCGTGCGCAATCCCAATGCTGCTGAGTTCCGTCGTCTGCAGGACGCTGCAGGCGGTCTGTTCAAGCTGGTTGACATTGCCCCCGAAGAGCCCGGTGCGGAAGAGTTCATTCGCGAGATGGCGGATGAGGTGCGTATTTCGCTCGCACACTCCTGCGCTAATTACGATGATGCGAAGAAGGGCTTCGAGCTCGGCGTTCGTCATCTTACCCACCTGTACAACGCCATGGATCCCATGCACCATCGCAAGCCCGGTCCCATTCCGGCTGCTGCTGAGCGCGATGACGTTACGGCTGAAATCATTGCTGACGGCGTGCACATTCATCCCGCTATGGTTCGCCTTGCCTTCAACATGTTTGGCGACGACCGCATGATCCTCATTAGCGACACCCTGCGTGCAGCTGGTCTTGAGGATGGAGTCTACGATCTTGGCGGTCAGGATGTCACGGTGAAGGGCCCTGTTGCCACCATCGAGAATGGCGCGCTGGCTGGCTCTGTGAGCGATCTCATGCGTTGTCTGTATGTTGCCGTGAAGGAGATGGATATCCCGCTGAAGAGCGCGGTTAAGGCTGCCTCCGCTAATCCGGCACGCGCTATCGGCCTCGAGGGTAAGTACGGCACGCTTGCCGCTGGTGCAGTGGCAAATGCGGTGCTGCTGGATGCTGAGACGCTTGAGCTGAAGAAGGTTGTCCTGCGAGGTGCAGCTCTGTAGGCTGTGAGGCGCAGAGACCTCTTATAAGCCTGAATAGAAGAGCCCACGGTGAAAACCGTGGGCTCTTTTGCATTGGGGTTTAGAGAGGCTTAGAAAGCCTCGTAGCTCGAATTACTTCAGGAAGAAGTGAAGCAGCTTCTCGTAGAACTTGCTGCGGTAAGGCTGGTAACGCATGGGGAGGTCGATCCAGGTCTTCTTGTCGACGATCGACTTCGTATGCGAGAAGACGTCGAAGCCCTCCTTGCCATGGTAGCTGCCCATGCCGCTCTCGCCAACGCCGCCGAATCCCATCTCGCTGGTTGCGAGGTGGATAACGACATCATTGATGCAGCCACCGCCATAGGAGAGCTCCTTGGTAACGCGATCAATGTGACGGGTGTCGCTGGAGAAGAGGTAGAGCGCAAGCGGCTTGTCCTTGGTTTTGAGGTCATCGACGACGTCGTCAAAGCTGTCGAAAGTCAGTACGGGCATGAGGGGTCCAAAAATCTCTTCGCCCATGACCGCGTCTTCGTAGGTCACGTTGTCCATGATGGTAGGTTCGATGCGGCAGCTATCTTCATCGGATGCGCCTCCGAAGACCACCTTCTCCGCGTTGATGAGTCCGCAAAGGCGATGGAAATGCCTTTCATTGACGATCTTGCCGAAATCGGGGTTAGAGAGGGGCTTTTCGCCGTATTGCAATTTCACCTGCTTGATAGCTTCGGCAACGAAGGCATCCTTGATGGAGCGTTCGCAAAGAATGTAATCGGGCGCAACGCAGGTCTGGCCGCAATTGAGGAACTTGCCAAAGACGATGCGCTTTGCGGCGAGTTCGATATTGGCGCTGGCGTCGACGATGCAGGGGCTTTTACCGCCGAGCTCCAGCACCGCGGGCGTGAGGTGCGTTGCGCAATGACGAAGCACTTCCTTGCCGACTGCCTGGCTACCGGTGAAGAAGACGAAGTCGAACTTCTGCTCGAGCAGGGCTTGGTTTTCGGTACGTCCGCCGGTAACCACTGCGATGTACTCAGGGTCGAAGCATTCCTCAACGATGGTGCGCATGATCTCGCTGGTTGCAGGGGAGTAGGCGCTCGGCTTCAGGATGGCGGTATTGCCAGCTGCAATAGCGTTGACGAGCGGGTCAAGCGTCAGGAGCAGGGGGTAGTTCCACGGGCTCATGATGAGCGTATTGCCGCGCGGAACCGGCTGCTTGTAGCTATGCGATGCGAATTGGGCAAGCGGCGTGGCTACCGTCTTACGGCGAGCGAACTTTCTGACATGGCGAAGCATATGGGTGATTTCAGAAAGTACGAGGCCGGTTTCGCACATGAAGCCTTCGTACTGGCTCTTACCAAGGTCGGCACGCAAGGCACGAGCGATGTCGTCTTCATGAGCCTTGATGGCTGCGTAGAGCTTTTTCAGTTGGATGATGCGAAAGTCGACGGGCAAGGTTGCACCGCTGCGGTAATAGGCACGCTGGGCTTCAACCAGCGTTTGGATCTCGGATGCGTGCATTAGCGACTGCTCCAATCTGCAATATCGTAGTAAAGGCGAGCAAGCTCTGATTTCGTCATGAGCTTGGGTACGGGGTAAAGCGGGTTAGCCTCATGCTCGGCATGATGAGCCAGTGCGGGGATATCGCTTTCGATAATTCCGGGCAACTTGCTGGGAATGTCCATGCTCGTATTGAGCGCGCGTATGGCTTCGATAAACTTGCGAGCTCCTATTGTAGCGGTATCGTCGGCGTTGGATACGCCCGCCGCTATGCCGAGTTCGTGTAATTTACGATGCGCGCTCGTACCGTATGATTCCAGCACGTAGGGCATGATGACGGCGTTTGCGAGACCGTGCGGCGTTCCGTACTGCCCTCCGAGGGAGTGGGCGATGGCATGAATGTAGCCCACGTAGGACTGAGAGAACGCAGCTCCGGCGGTATAGGCAGCATGAAGCAGGTTCTCGCGTGCCGTGTGATTGCTGCCGTCAAGGTAGGCTTCCTTGACATTTTCGAATACAAGCTTGGTTGCCTCGAGGGCCCACTTGCGTGTTTTGGCAGTAGTGGATCGTCCGATATAGGCTTCTACAGCGTGCGTAAGAGCATCCATGCCGGTGCTTGAGGTGAGGTGCGGAGGCAGGGAGTAGGTCAGCGTGGCGTCGAGGACGGCGTAGTGGGGTATGAGCGGAAAGCTCATAAGCGCGTACTTGTCGTGCTTGTCGGTATCCGTGATAACGGCCGCAAGAGTGACCTCGCTTCCTGTTCCCGCTGTTGTGGGTATGGCAATGAGCAAAGGAAGCTTACGCAAGACACGAAGAATGCCCCTCATTTGACCGACGCTCTTTCTCGGGTAGACAACGCGTGCGCCGAGGGCTTTGGCGCAGTCGAGGGCTGAGCCGCCGCCGATGGCGATGATGCTATCGCAGTGTTCGCGGTGGTAGAGGGCGAGGGCGGCTTCCACGTTGTCGACAGTGGGGTTGGGTTGTGTTTCGCCAAAAACGAAATAGGGCATATTTGCGGTTTTGAGGGCTGCTTCAAGGGGGTCGAGCAGTTTGTTGGCAATGATGCCCGGATCCGTCACGATGAGTGGCTTTCGTGCACCCTCAGAGGCGAGGACGCTGGGAACGTGCGCGCAGGAGCCGATGATCTCGGGTTCACGATAGGGAAGAAGGGGAAGGGCTGCGCGGAAGGCAAATTGGAATATGCGGCAGAAGGCTGCTTTCGGGAAAAACATGGATATACCTACTCTCGTCTCGTTGCTTTGAGCACTGAACGCCCATGATGTTTGCGGTAAGTTTCGAGTACTGTATTACTTGAAATATCGTATACAAAGTATTCAATACGCTGTGATAGGTTAATGAAAACCAGAAAGTGAACATAAGAGTAGGCGGGTGTTTTCTCGAGGATGCTAAATTAAGGGAATGGCTCGAGAGCGTTGCCCCAGACGATATGAGCAGGACATAAAAAAATTGGAAGCCCCTCCTGCATGCTTCTTCGTGGATTAGGCCGACAATGTGAGTGTCTAATTCAACCGTGGCGGCCACGCCACATTCATGGAAGGGGCTTACCATGCTGAATGCTAC
>JAFYTB010000040.1 GCA_017559045.1 Eggerthellaceae bacterium
GCGAGTATCGGCGCCTGCGCGACGCACAGCACGCCCAGCCGCAATAGCGGCAGCTAAACCGGCGGCACCGCCGCCTATGATTGCGAGAGTCTTCATGGCCTGCATTATACCCCACCCCTGAAAGCAAAAAACTTCGGGCGGCCGGGGACGCTCGCTCGCATCAACCCGAAACCGCCCGAAGCCCTAGCTTTTTTGAAAAGGTTAACTATCTCGAGTCAACTACTTGCTCTCGATGACGGGAATCTCCTCGTCAAACTCCTCTTCGAGGTTGCCGTCGTAGATGTAGTGCTTCGTCTCCTTGGCAATAAGACCGGAAAGCAGCAGGCAGGCAATGATGTTGGGGATTGCCATAAGGGCGTTGCCAATGTCGGAAACGAGCCAGACCACATCACCCACACCCATAGCACCGAGGAAGGCAACAGCAACGTACACGACATGGTACGGAGTGATGGCCTTCTTACCGAACAGGTAGGTGGCGCAACGATTGCCGTAGTAGGACCAGCCAATGATGGTGGAATAGGCAAACGAAACCATGCCGATAACGAGAATGGGCGTACCGATGAAGGGGATCTGAGAGAACGCAGCGGATGCCAGAGCAGAACCAGTGAAGATGCTGGGGTTGGCAAGGATCTCTGCCTGAATATCAGGGTTGCAGATCATGGTGGAAACGAGAACGAGACCAGTGAGGAGGCAGATGACGACGGTGGACCAGAAGGTGCCGGTCATAGCGATGACAGCCTGCTCAGCGGGGTTCTTAGTCTTAGCTGCAGCTGCAACGATGGGAGCGGAGCCGAGGCCGGACTCGTTGGAGAACAGGCCGCGAGCGCAACCGAACTGAAGAGCAACCATGATGCCAGAGCCAACCGCGCCACCAAAAGCAGCCTTAGCCGTGAAGGCGCACTCGAGGATGAGGCCAATGGTCTGACCAAGAACGGCCCAGTTAAGAGCGAGGATAATCAGGCAGCCGCCTGCATAAGCAACGGCCATGATAGGAACAAGCTTCTCGCACACGTTGGAGATGGTACGCACACCGCCGAAGATGACGAGCGCAACAGCAACAACGATGACGACAGCAACAGCCCATGCGGGGATAAACGGATAGGAGGAGGTGACAATACCGCTGATAGCGGAAGCCTGAACAGCGGAACCGGTACCGATGGTAGCAATCACGGCAAAACCAGCGAAGGCGACGGCGCCCAGCTTAGCCCAGCCAGGAACGCTTCCATCCTCACGCTTGAAAGCACGCTCCCACACGTACATAGCACCACCGAGCATATTGCCAGCGTGGTCCTTAACGCGATAGCGAACCGATGCGTAAACCTCGACGTACTTCGTAGCGATACCGAAGATGCCGGTGATCCACATCCAGAACACGGCACCAGGGCCACCGGCGAGAATAGCCGTGGCAACGCCAACGATAGAGCCAGTACCGATGGTGGCAGCGAGAGCCGTTGCAAGGGCGCCGAAGTTCGAAATGTCGCCCGTGCCGTCTTCGCTCTTGCCTCCCTTGAAGGACATCTTGATGGCCATCGGGAGCATGCGCTGAATGCAGCCCGTGCGCACCGTGAGGAAGAGGTGCGAGCCGAGCAGCAGCACGATCATGGCCGGACCCCAGACGAACGAGTCGATCTGGTTGAGAATTGCGTAAATATCCATACGTTTTAGTCCGATTCTTCGAATTGATCAATATGTACAGGTAGCCGAGTATCTTACCCGAAAACGCATAGTTTCATGACGCGATCAAGGCAAAAAAGGGCGAGCGCCCAAGCTTTTGAATCCAATCAAAACCACAGCTGTTCTTCAAATGACCCACCGCTGACTTTCATACGCTTTGCAGCCGTCCTCCGGATGATTCGCGGCCGACTTCCGTGCGCTTTGCAGCCGTCCTTCGGGTATTTCGCGACTGATCTTTGAGCGCTTTACGGCCACCTTTCGGGTGCTTTTTACCCGAGCTTTTCGGCCAATGCATATTGCGCGGGCATTTCGCATTGCCTAAAATCCAAAACATGAATTCTGTTTCAGGGCGGGGTGCAATTCCCCACTGGCGGTAATGGTAGACGGCTTTCCAGCCTGCTCCCAAAGCCCGCGACCCCCAAGCGCAAGCGAGGGGCTGACATCGGTGCAAGTCCGAGGCCAACGGTTACAGTCCGGATGGAAGAGGCAGACATTCGCCAAGCGCGTCGCGTGTTTTCCAAGCGACTGCATTCGTGCATAGGGGCTCCGCCCTACGCGCGAACCTATCTTGAGCGAACCATCGAGCCTGTATGAAAAGGATTCATACGGGCTCGTCTTTTTCTGCAGGGATGAAAGGCGAATCCGAACGGAAGCACATCCCCGCAGATCGAGAGGTCATCATGGCATCGAACCCGCAAGAGCGCACCCCCAAGCAGCCCGCCGACCACACCCTCAAGGCACCTACCGCCCAGGCAACCATCGCCAACACGAACGCATGGGGCACCCGTGAGCTCGTGACCATGGCGCTCATGTGCGCCATCGGCGTCCTGCTCTCCTTCATTGAGTTCCCGCTTCTGCCCGGCGTCACCTGGCTCAAGTTCGACGCATCGCTCGTCCCGGCCATGGTGTGCGGCTTCGCATACGGCCCTGCTGGCGGATTGGCAGTTGGCGCAATCGGCGCCATCATTCATGGCATTCTGTTTGCCGACCTCACCGGCTGCCTCATGAACATGCTCGTAGTCATCGGCTTCATCCTTCCCGCCGCCCTGGTCTATAAGCGCACCCGTACATACAAAGCAGCCGTCCTCGGCCTGATCCTCGGCATCATCGGTGCAGTCATCATGGCCGTCGCCGGCAACCTGCTTCTGACCCCCGCATGGCTCGGCGTGCCGCTGCAGGCCGTCATCGACATGGTCATCCCGATCCTCATTCCCTTCAACCTGCTGAAGGCGATCCTCAACTCCGTTCTGACGCTCGCCATCTACAAGATCATCTCCAACCTGATCACCCCCAAGAAGGATCAGGTCAAGGGCAAGTAGCAAACTGCGCGAACCGCCCAACACGAAAACAAAGCACCCGGAAAGCACAGGATCATCCAACACATGAGAGAGACCTTCGTATCCTTCGAAGAAGCCGCCTTCAGCTACGACGGCGAGCACTTCGTATTCGAGGAGCTTGATCTCGCCATCGAGCAGGGTTCGTTCACCTGCATTCTCGGCGGAAACGGATCGGGCAAATCAACCCTCGCCAAGCACGTGAACGCCCTGCTTCTCCCCGACAGGGGCACGGTGTACACCTTCGGACGCGACACGCGCGACGAGGAAAGCACCTACTACATCAGAAGCAACGCGGGCATGGTCTTCCAGAGCCCCGACGATCAGCTAGTCGCAAGCATCGTGGAAGACGACATTGCCTTCGGACCCGAAAACCTCGGAATCGAAAACCCCGAGCTCGCACAGCGCGTGAAGTCGGCGCTCGAGGAAGTGGGCCTGCAGGGATTCGAGAAGCACGAGACCACCGCTCTCTCAGGTGGACAGAAGCAGCGCGTCGCCATCGCGGGCGCGCTTGCCATGGATCCGGCGATCCTCATTCTCGACGAAGCCTCCTCCATGCTTGACCCCCGCGGTCGAGCTGGCCTGATGCGCGTATGCCGCGAACTGCACGAAGCCGGCATGACCATCATCATGATCACGCACTTCATGGAAGAAGCCGCGCATGCCGACCGCGTCGTCGTACTCGACAAGGGTCGCGTATGCCTCGACGGCGCACCGAGCGAGGTGCTCGCACAAGCTTCAGAGCTCACGCGCCTGAATCTTGACGTGCCGTTCGCCTGCCAACTCTCGATCCAGCTTCAAAAGCTGGGCGTACCGGTAGCCACCTGCATCACCGAAGAGGAAATCAAGGAGGAGCTATGCCGATTGCATTCGAGCAGGTAGGCTACACCTACATCGATCCCAAATCGCGCAAGAAGAAGACGCGCAAAATCGAGCGCGGCGAAAAGGCTGCAGAACGCGGAAAGTGGGGCACCGACCCCGACGCGATCTGGGCCCTGCGTGACATCGACTTCACGCTGGAAGACGGCGAATTCCTCGGAATCTGCGGCCACACTGGAAGCGGCAAGTCAACGCTCATCCAGCACATGAACGGACTCGTGCATCCCACCGAGGGACGCGTGCTCGTCGATGGCGAAGACCTGGCAGACAAGAACGTTGCAGCGCGCGTACGCACGCGTTGCGGCATGGTCTTCCAGTATCCCGAGCATCAGCTGTTCGCCGCCACCGTGCGCGAGGACGTATCGTTCGGACCCCACAACATGGGCCTTTCCGCCAACGAAATCGATGAGCGCGTACGCGAGAGCCTGGCCGACGTCGGCCTTGACTACGACGAGATCGCCGAGAAGAGCCCCTTTGAACTCTCGGGCGGACAGCAGCGACGCGTTGCCTTCGCAGGCGTTCTTGCCATGAAGCCGAAAGTGCTTGTGCTTGACGAGCCGGTGGCTGGACTCGATCCGAAGTCGCGCCGCGAATTCCTCGAGCTTATCAGCGATCTGCATAAAAGCGGTCTGACGGTGGTCATGGTCTCCCACAACATGGAAGACCTCGCCTCGCTCTGCACGCGCGTACTCGTGCTCAAGGAAGGACGCCAGTTCATGCTGGGCACCCCTGCGGAGGTCTTCGCAGACGCTGCACAGCTGAAAACAGTGGGCCTCGCGGCTCCCGCACCTCAGGCACTCGCCTGCGAGCTTCGCGAATCGGGCTTCGAGCTCGCACGCTCCCTGTACGGCGTCGAGACGCTTGCCCAGGACATCGCAGCTGAGCTGGGCTACCTCACTGCCGCTGCAACCAAGAACGGCCCCGCCGCCGAAGAGGAGAATCTGCGATGAGCAGAACGGCCTTATTCGGACAATACTGGGCGGGCACGAGCTTTGTCCACAAGATGGACCCACGCGCAAAGATGCTGCTTTCCGTCGCTGTCATGGCGGTGATCTTCTGCGCCCAAGGATGGGCCGGACTGGCGATATGTGCAGCCTTTGTGCTTGGCTTCTACGCCTTCTCGGAAATACCCCTCATCCAGGCAGCGAAATCGATCGCTCCCCTGCTGTTTCTCGTTATTCTCACCGCCCTGCTCAACGTCTTCTTCGTTCAGGGTGGCGAAATCTACTTCCAATGGTGGGTTATTTGCATCAGCGAGGAGGGCGTGACGCATGCAGCCTTCATCGCCTGCCGCCTGCTTCTGCTTCTGATGAGCGCAAGCCTTCTGACGCTTACCACCACCACGCTTGATATCACCGAGGCATTCGAGCGTCTGCTCTCCCCCTTTGCCCGCATCGGCTTCCCCGCCCACGAACTCGGCATGATGATGGGTATCGCCCTTCGCTTTCTCCCGCAATTCATGGACGAGCTGGGCATCGTCTACCGAGCCCAGATCAGCCGCGGAGCCACGCTTTCGGCCAATCCGTTCAAGGGTGGCGCGAATTCGCTCATGTCCCTCATCGTCCCGCTGTTCACCAGCGCCTTCCGTCATGCGGAGACGCTTTCCTCCGCCATGGATGCGCGCTGCTACCACGGAAGCAACGGAAGAACGCGCCTTCACCAGCTCGCCTATGGAAAGAAGGATGCTATCGGAACGCTGGCGGTAGTCTTGATGCTGGCAGTGGTAATTGCCGCAAACATCTTCATCGGTTTTTAGAAGAAGGCCCTGAACCGCAGGTCACTGAAGGAGGAAACCATGATCAGCAACCATGCCTCAACCGAGGTAAACGAACAGATCGCAGCAGGCGGTCTTGGCAAGATCCTCGAGTACCTCACGAGCGTACCCGCATGGTACCTGGCCACCACCGACGGCGATCAGCCC
>JAFYTB010000041.1 GCA_017559045.1 Eggerthellaceae bacterium
ACAGGTCGATTTCGACAGTCCAGCCGAAGGTAAGCACGTCCATCCAGATACGCGGGTTCCAGCAAATCTGACCAATACCCATATTGTTAGGAGAGCCAAACAGCGTCATGAAACGATGGAGCGGCCAGAACGATGCATGCGGGCCACCGATCATGGACGACACAACGCCACGACCATGCTCGTCCGCAAGCTGCGTGAGACGAGCTGCAATCTCGTCGAGAGCCTCGTCCCAGCTCACGCGCTCCCACTGACCAGCGCCGCGATCACCAACACGCTTAAGCGGGAAGTTCACGCGATCGGCGCCGTCAAGGGCGTCGAGATTCATGCGCCAGCGCCTGCAGCCCGCAAGGATCTTCGGATCATACGGATAGCGCGACGGATCGGGCTCGAGGTCGATCACGCGACCATCCTCGACGGTGGCGATAAACGCACAGCAATAGCCACAATAATGGCAGTTTGTCGGCTTCTTCTCCAGCAAGGTCTTCCCCACTTCTCGTACTATTCCGCAGGCTCGAGAGAGACGAACGAGCGACCGCTCGGCTCGACTTCCTCGGCACCAAGGTTCTCATCAAACAGGAAACGCAGCTTCATGAGGCCGCCGGTGAGCGACCAGTCGATGCGCCAGCTGTACAACAGCTCAAGATAATTAACTACCTGCACATACGGCTGGCAGTACGTCAGCTGGAATGCACAGGAAAGGCACGCAGTCACCAGGGCGTCGGCACCAGCATCAACAGCCTCCTGGCCATTGCGATGGGCCAGCTTATCGGCCGCTTCGTACTTGCCCGCTGCACGCGGAAGCGATCCGCAGCACAGGGAGCGATTGCGGGAATGCTCCGGGTCAACCCACAGGCCATCGGGCAAGAGCCCACGCAAGCCATCGGCGAACTCGCCGTAGTCGCGATCGGGGCAGGAATCATGCGTGCACAGCTTCACCGGCTCGTCGGCGCTGCCCTTGATGAGCTGAGCTGCAACACCCGGATCAATCTTGTAGCCAACCTGTGCAAGGACCTGCGGCAGAGCAACCAGCTCGACAGAGCGGCCAGCCATGCGCTCGTCCTTCTCGAAGGCATCACGCAGCGCCTTCACGCAATTCGGGCAGGCACAGATGATGCGCTCGATATCGGTCTCGAGAAGGCGCTCAACGAACTCCACCTCGAACGCAGCGCGGCGGGTTTCGCCTTCCGGCTCATAGCTGAGGATCTTTCCGCAGCACAGGAAGGAGATACCGTCGGCGAGGTTCTGGCTACGCAGCGTCTCGTACACAGCGGAAACCAACGGAAGCGCATAGTTGATGAACGAGCAGCCCGGGAAGAAAAGCGACGTGCAGCGTTCGCGCTCGCCCTTCATGATGCGCGTATCCAGCATGGGGAAATCGCACTCGATGGTCGAGCCCGTCAAAGCGTCTTTGAATTGATAGTCCATGATCGCCCTCCTTACGGCCGCATTCCCAGGACTTCATTGTATCGGCTTTTCGCAAAGGAAGAGGAAGTGTTGCCGCAGCGTCCCCCGCAGAAACAAACCCCCGCGAAGTGCTCCTAAGTGCCGCAAAGGCGAGCCCTCTGGGCACGCCCGAAACTTCACCTTCTTTTGCGAAAAAGAGGGGCCCGCAATCTCGGGCCCCTCTCAAAGCTACGAGAAATCAGCTTGCGCCATTTCCCTTAGGCGATAACTAGAACTCGTTCTCGCCCTCGTAGTTCCACCTGTGAGCGAAAGCAGCCTTGTGGTTCGCAACGCGACCCATGTAGCGCTCCTCGCCCGGCAGCGGTGCACGGTCGTCGGTGTTGACAACCAGAACACGCAGCAGGCAGCCACCGCACAGAACCAGCACGGGAGCAACCACGCCGGAAGCGACGCCGGAGCCAGCGACATAAAGGGCCAGCGGGATGAGCAGACCAGCGAAGATCATGCCGCCCCAGAACAGCGGTGCATAGGAACCGCAGACCCAACGCTTGGCAGCCTTCTTAGCGGTGACGTTGCCGGCACCCAGGAAGGACAGAACCATGGTCAGCAGGATGATGAGCTCGGCGACAACGAGAACGATGTCGACGACATGGAGGATCTCATGGATGTGATGAGCAGCCTCGAGGCTCTCGACGCTGGAGACGGCCGGCCAACCACCGATAGCGAGCACGATAGCAGCGCAACCGGTAGAGATAGCGGACACGGTGAACAGCACGGGCAGAGCCGGGGTAGCCCAGAAGGAGTGAGCCTTCAGGGTGGAGATCATGATGCCGGTGTACATCATGATGCAGAGGCCGAAGAAGCCGCCAACCAGCAGCAGCGGGCTAGCGATGGGCTTCAGCAGCGCGGACAGCGGAGCCAGGAAAGCGATGGAATCGCCCAGGAAAGCTGCAACGAAGATCATGGACACGAAGGTGTCGATAACCAGGAAGACAGCACCCCACTTGATGACGGAGGTAGCGGTACGGAAAACGCGCCAGAAGACACCCGGCTGACCGAGGTCGACGAGCAGGCAGACCAGACCGATGCAGATGCAGATGAATGCAACGAGGACAGGCATCGCGAACAGGTCGGTGTGACCCGGGAGAACGATGCTGTCGAAGATGGCGGACAGGAACATAATGCCGCCAGCCAGACCGCCCAGGAACAGGTACAGGGCGATAGGCGGTTCCCAATAATGATGCTTCATTATGCCTTACCTCCCAAATCCGGAATGTAGTAGATCTGAGGCTCGGTGCCGAACTCCTCGAAGAGGCGCTCGGTCTTGACAGAGCCGATGAGCTTCGAAACCTCGCTGTTGGGATCGTCGAGATCGCCAAAGATACGTGCCTTCTGGTGGCAGGTCAGCACGCAATAAGGCTGTGCATTCGGATCCATCTGGCGCTTGTCGCGGCAGAAGGAGCACTTGCGCACGAAGCGGTGCAGGCGGCTCTCCATATGGGAGGCATCGCGCATGCCATAGGGGCAAGCGTTGACGCAGACCTTGCAGGACATGCACTTCTTGGGATCAACCCAAATGGTGCCGTCCTCGTCCTGGATGCTGGCGCCGTTGGGGCAGCAGGGAACGCACTCGGGGTTTGCGCAGTGCATGCACAGCGTGGGGGTCCAAGTCTTGTGGACGTTGGGCCACTCGCCCTGAGCGCCCTCGGTGAGGACGGGGTTGTAGATGATGTCGAGTGGAAGCTTGTTCCAAGTACGGCATGCAACCGTGCAGGAATGGCAACCGATGCAACGACGCTGGTCGATGACCATTACGTAACGAGTCATTTTATTTCCTTTCCTACTCGCGTGCCGTTAGTCCAGGGGCTCGTAAGACATGCTGTAGCGATTGCCCGTCTCGGGGTCAACCAGGCAGCCCTGAGCACCGTCATACATGTAGCCGTAGTTGGCGTCATGGTATGCGCAGGTAGCGGGATCGAACATCCAGCCGCTGTTGGGATCGTAGATGTACGGCTTGTCGCCCAGGCGAGCGTAGCCCTTCTCAGCATCCCATGCGAGGGTGCCCGGGAACTCGTACGGAGCAGTCTCGGTGCCGGGGTAGCAGCGAACGCCGCAGATCTCGACGATCTCCTCGCGCTCCATGGTGTACTTCTTGCCGGTAGCATCGTCGACGAGGCAGCCACCCTGTGCGTCGTAACGCCAGCCGGTGTATGCGTCGTGGTAACCCTTGGTGCGCGGGTTGATGAGCCAGCCGGAAGCATCCAGACGGAAGTGGGTGCCCTTCTGGTACAGGTTGTTGTCCTGCCAGACCCAGTAGTAGCCCTCGGGAACCTCGATCTCGCACTGCGGCTTCTCGAACGGAATCTTCTCACGGTCGAGATGCTGGTCAGACGGCATAACGGTAACGCCAGGGGTCTTGCTGGAGCCGGGGATGGACCAGACAGCGTCCTTAGCGGTGAACTCGTTGTCGAGCTCGGTGCACTTGTAAACCTTGCACATCAGGCCACGGTTAGCCCAGGAGCCACCCATGGGGTCGCAATCCCAGTCGTCAACAGAGGTGAGAACGTTGACGTTGGACTCGAGGCAGCCGAACGGGTTGTCGAGATCGGCAGAACCGTCGCGCTCGGGGAACCACCAGCCGCGCGGTGCGAAGACGACGTTCGGATGAACCTCAGCCTCGACGTTAGCGCGCATCTTGATGCGGCCGCGGCGGGTCTCGATCCAGCACCAGTCACCGTAAGCGATGCCGAGCTTCTCAGCCAGAACAGGGTTGATGGAGAAGTACGGATCGGGATACAGGAAGCGGATGCCGGGCATGTTGAAGTGCTCGGAGTGGTGGTAGGGCATGAAGCCGCCACCAGTGGTGAGAACGATCGGGTACTCTTCGGCGATCTCCGGAGTATCGATCTCGTTCTCGCAGCAGCCAACATAGGTGGGCATGCCGACGTAACCCAGCTCGCGCAGGATGGAGGAGTTGCACTCGACCTTGCGGGACGGGGTCCAGAAGCCACCATGCTTGAACTTGTTCTGATGCAGCGGCGGATAGTACATGCGGAAGTAGTCGACGAAGTCGTTCCAGCAGGTGATGGGGAGGTTGAGCGGCTTGAGGATGTCGTAGTAGCAGTCCTCAATGGTCTCCCACTGCCAGTTGGCCGGATCCTGGCCGCAGGCCAGACCAAGCTTACGCCAGAAGGTGAAGTCGTCGTGACGATCGTACTTCGGCTGGATAGCGCGGCGGCCGCCCATGACGGAGTCGGTTGCGCCGTAGTGGGTAACGATGATCGGACGCTCGAGTGCGCCAGCTGCCGGGAAGACATAGTCAGCGAACAGAGCGGTCGGGGTCATCCAGTAGTCGACAGCAACGAGGAACTCGACCTTCTTCAGAGCCTCAAGAGTCATCTTGGAGTCGCCATAGGAGTTGATCGGGTTGGTAGCGTTGCAGACGAGAGCGCGGATCTGATACGGGTCACCAGTGATGATGGCCTTGAAGACGCTCGGGCCGTGAGCCTCGCAGAACCACTCTGCGGGCAGGGTCTTGCCCCAGGTGCGCTTCGCATTGTCGGAGATGAGCTGGTAGCCAGGCCAAGAAGTGAGCTTGAACTTGTTGGAGCCGATCTGCTTTGCCTTCATTTCCTCGGGCAGCAGCTCGTTGAGCTCGAGCTCCTCGTCGGTGAGGAAGTTCAGAGCCGGGCCGGGCATGCCGTCGCCACCGGGAACCTCGAGGTTACCGCAGACGGCACGAATGAGAGCCAGAGCATGAGAGCCGGTGGTAGAAGCACGGCCGATCTGGTCCCAGGTGCAGCCCCACTGAATGCAGCCGGGCTTGTTGGTTGCGTACATGCGAGCAGCAGTACGGATGAGGTCAGCGTCGAGCCAAGTGATCTTGGATGCCCACTCGGGGGTGTACTCGGCGACATGATCGCGCAGCTCGTCAAAGCCGTCGCACCACTGATCGACAAACTCGAAGTCATACATGAATTCGTAGATGATGGTGTGCAGGATTGCGAGAGCCAGAGCAGCGTCAGTACCAGGACGCAGCGGCAGCCACAGGTCAGCCTTGGAGGCGGACTCGGAGTAACGCGGGTCGACCACGATGACCTTCAGGCCTGCCTTCTGCAGGTCGAGGTAGCCGCGGTTGCCAGGCAGCGTGGAAGCGCCCGGGTTGAAGCCCCACATAACGAGGCACTTAGCACCGCCGAGGTCAGTCTCGAACGGGGACCAGCCAGCAACGCAAGTCTCGGCCATGAACGTCGGGATCCAGCAAAGCAGAGCGTTGTGGAAGCCGTTCGGGGTGCCGAACTGGTTGAGGAAGCGGCGACGTGCAAAGTCGTCGGTACGGGTGGTACCGCCGGCAGAGGCAACAGCCTCAGCGCCACTCTCGGCCTTGATCTGGTTAAGCCTGTCGGCAACCTCCTGGATTGCCTGGTCGTACGGGATCTGCTCCCACTGACCTGCGCCCTTCTCACCCACGCGCTTGAGTGCGTGGTTGATACGGCCAGGATGGTTCACGTGCAGAAGCGCGCTGGTGCCGCGGCAGCACAGACCACCCTGATTGGAATAGTTGGGATCACCCTCGATCTTGATTACGTCGCCATCTTTGACGTAAGCAAGAACGCCGCAGTTAGCGTGGCAGAAGTAGCAAAGCGATTTGACTACTTCGACGCCCTCGGCATGGATGTCGACCTCAGTCGACACGGTGTCAGGACAAACGATGTCCTTGAGACCGGTGGACGTCTTGGAAATCTCCATGTACCTTCCCCTCTTCTCGTCGTCTTTTTCCTATACTTCACTTCATTTAGCCCGCAAGCGCTCCGCGAAAGCAGAGCGCTCTCACGTGTTGCGAAACGTCAAAAGCATACGGAAACACCCGGTTTGCTTCATCGCACCCATAGTTGGAATTAAACCGTGCGGCTAATCCCCGTGGTACTAAATGAGCAGGCGGGCATTTCTGCGTGCTTCAGACGCCTTGGTGAGCCTTTTCCACATACCCTCTCCCGGCATGTGGGCATAGTTCACCCAAAGCTTTCGAAATTATACCGATTGAGTTGAATAGTTGCTACAGTCCAATAGTCTTTTCCGACCATCGGTGCATCTGCTTTGGTCGCGAGCGGAAGGAGCGCGGTAAGCGCGCAACAGGAGCGCGGCTTGCAAACGCGGCCGCCGCATCCAGTGGCGACAACGCACAGCCGACGCGCGCAACGCGACAACGAACGCACCGCGAACACCATGAAGCCAAAATAGCAAACGAGCGACGCATGGGCGTCGCTCGTCAGGTTTTCTAGAACTCGAATGAGAGGCCGTCGGCAGCGGCACGTACGCGGCCGCCGTACTGCTCAAGGTAAACCTCAAGCTCAGCGACGGTGATCGGCTCGTCGTAGTGCATGCACATATGAGTGAGGTAGATGGTCTTAGCGTCGAGAGCGAGACCCTCCTCGATGCACTCCTGGATGCTGTGG